>JALZOH010000119.1 GCA_030857305.1 Acidobacteriota bacterium | reverse complement strand
AAGTAATAATTTGTTATCGAATGTCTTTTGCAATTTAATTTTTTCGTTCACAATTTTTTATCGGCTTAAGTTATAATTATCCGGTTATGGAAAAAATTAACGTAATCTGTCCGTGTTGCGAGGCGACTTTGACGATTGACAAAAAAACCGGCGCGCTGCTCGCACACGAAGAAAAAACAAAGAAAATCGGCTCGTTTGACGATTTGACAAATGATCTCGACAAACAGAAGAATTTACGTCAACAGCTTTTCGCTCAAGAAATGTCGGCGCAAAAAGACCGCCGGCGATTGCTTGACGAAAAGTTCAAAGAGGCTCTGAAACGTGCCGACCCGGACTCCGGCAAACCGTTTAAAAATCCTTTGGACTTGGATTAAATTAGTGAAGAGTTCGGAGAGTCCGGGAACTCACGACTAATTTAATTTTTGACTCCCCGAACTCTCTAAACTCTCCAGACTCTCTAGACTCAAAAAGTGGAAAAGATTTCTTGTTATTGCCAAAACTGCAGCGCGGAGAACAATATCGGCGAAACTAATTGTCGGCGGTGCGGTACGCGCCTTTTGTTAATCGTCCTTCCGCCGTCTCTTAAATACGACACGAATCACGTTCCGTCATTTTATGAAGACCATCTTTTAGAGCGTGTTTCTCTGCTTGAATTGCGGCTTGTGCAAATAGTAGAGCAACTTGCAATGGCTTTCGAAATTATCAAGCGCGAATCAAAAGCCTTTGAAAACGACCACGCTTTACTTCAGTCATTTTTTGAAACAATTCAAAAGGTAAACCCAGATTTATCAGCGCTTCTCAAAGAAAATCCGATAGAATCACCGGGTGAGAAAAAGGAAAATCCGGCTTATCCTTCCAATCGGGAACAGGTTTTTAAAGAGATTTTAGCGCATCACACCAATCCGAATGTTGAGCTTTTTACGCATCTCATCAAAGAAGGCGTTAAGCTTCTGGCAAACAATGAGGAAAGGCAGGCGTTTCGTCATCTTGAACGCGCCGCGCTTCTTTCACCGAGGAATGTCCCGTTGAAAGTATTTATCGCCGAAAAACTTTTTCGGGCTGATAAATTCGAAGCTGCCGAAAAATATTTGAAAACAGCTTTTGAAACTGAACCACAGAACGAAAAAATACTATTACTGCTCGGCACGATTTATGCAGATTTTGCCGACGCCGAAAAGAGCCGCAAACTTCTGAGCGTTTTAATAATCGATCCGAACAAGGCTTTGTGTGTTAATTATATTTGGGGAATACTCGCGGCTTTTGAAGCACACTGGACGGAGAGCATCGCCGCTTTTAAGGAAGCTGTGAAAATCGAAGAAGTTCCCGAAATTCATTATCTAATCGGTTGTGCCTATTTTGAATCGAATAATTACAAACTTGCTCTGCGCTATTTTCAAAAGGCAAATTCGATAGATTCTAAATTTACCGATGCATGGTTTATGCAAAGTCTTGTTTATGAAATTTTGAATGATGTGGAAAATGAAAAAAAAGCACGATTGGCGGCACTCGATTCAAAGGAAGCAGGAGCGCAATGTCTGAAATTTTTGAGCGGGGGGAAACAATTTACTCCGGAAATTGCTTTGCCCTTCACTCATTTTAAGAAAGCGGAAAAACATCTTTTGACCGCCGGTTCGCTGCGTCTGATCAAATTTTTTCGTGAACAAATATTTAAATCAATCGAATAAATTTTTTCTCATTAGTCAAAATAAAAAAAAGAATTTTAGAAAAAGCAGGTGTTTTATACGTTCAAGAAAACGGGAAGTTTTTAGTAATTGCGACGAGTGATTGAAAATGTTTGAAATTTTACAAACCAAAGACCAAAAATCAAAGCTCAAAGATAAAATAATTGTCGCGCTCGATGTTGAAACCGCCGCCGAAGCGCGGGAAACGATTGCGGAATTGCGCGAGGAAGTCGGCGCCTTCAAAATCGGCTTGCAACTTTTTACTTCTGCCGGAGCATCTTTTGTGCGGGAGACGGTTGAGAATGGCATCGAAGTTTTTCTCGATGTGAAATTTCACGATATTCCAAATACGGTGGCAAAGGCATCAATCGAAGTCGCGCGGCTCGGTGTTTGGATGTTTAATGTGCACGCCCTCGGCGGCAGCGAAATGTTAAGCAAAACAACTGAAAGCGTGCGCCAAGTTTGTGACAAAGAGAACTTGAAACAGCCGAAAATTATCGGTGTCACGGTTTTGACCAGTTCTAGTCAAAAAAACTTAAGCGAGACGGGAATTGAACGGGAAATAAATGCGCAGGTTTTAAATTTAGCGCGCTTGACGGCAAAATACGGTTTAGACGGCGTTGTTGCCTCGCCGCATGAAGTCCAAGCAATTCGCGCCAGTGTTGATAAAAAGGATTTCTTAATCGTTACCCCCGGAATCAGAAGTCCAAAGTCTGAAACTTTTGATGACCAGACGCGTGTAATGTCAGCAGGCGAAGCGATAAAAACCGGCTCGGATTACTTAGTGATTGGTCGCCCAATCCTACAGGCAGATGATAAAATTGAGGCGGTAAGGGAAATTTTACGGGAAATTCAGTATATCCAGGGCGCGGTAAATCATTGATGAGTAAAAGAAAACTTCACAACTTAATTTTGAAACCTCGATCTGCGTTCATGCGCCTAAACTTATTAATCCTGTTTGTTTCAGGCTTGTTTTTAGTTTTTGGCACAAATGTTTTTTTTCAAATATCAAAAACTTCTGCTCAAAATCAAATAAAAATTCAGACGCTTTCGCAGACGCCTTTTCGCATCGGTGAACGCCTAACTTACAATATTTCCTTCGAGCAGTATGATAATGCCGCTTATGCCGAAATCCACGCCGTCTCACGCGGTAAATTGGGTGAAAGAGACGCCGTCGAACTTCGCGCGAAAATAAAAACGGTTGATTTGGTAAGCACGTTTTATCCTTTGGACGAAGCGCGCACGACATTTGTTTCTGCTGAAACGAACTTGCCTTTATACGTTCGTAAAATTTCCAACGCCACCGTTTTGCCGAAGGAGACTGTTTATAATTATACGGTGTCGCCGACTGCCTATAATGATTTATTAACATTTATTTATCAGGCGCGAAATGCCGGCGGCACGGGGAATTTTTCTTTTCAGGAAGACGATAAAATTTATCACGTTAGTTTGCAGAGTTCTATCAAAGAGTCCAGAGAAAAAAGTTCTGCCCAGGAAAAAGTTAAAACCGACGCCGGCGAATTTGAAACAAATGTTATGTTCGTGCAAAGTGATTATTTGACTGAAAAAGGCATCACTAATTTACGCATCAACTTCAGTAACGATCCGGCGCGAATTCCGGTATTGCTTCGATTTAAAACCGCGAAAGGTGATTTTCGCGCAGAAGTTGCCAGCGTTCAATTAATAGAGCCGGAAATTTCAGGAGAGCCGCTTCCGGCGCCAATTCAAACGCCGCGCCCGCAATTAACACCGAAACCAGTGCTGACGCCGACGCCCTACATCGAAAATGAACCGCTTTCGACCGATTTGCCGTTTGTTCTAGGCGAAACTTTAGAGTATCAAGTTTCGACGACCGGACAGATGGTCGGTATTGTGACGCTGCAAGCGAAAGAGCGCAAACAGTTTTTGGGACAAGACAGTCTTCTTCTAACGGCAATCGCTACAGGAACCGAACCGAATCAGCGAACTTTTGTTCTTAATGATGGAATTAGAGCTCAGGTCAGCCCGGACTCACTTGCCCCGCAACAGGTGGATTTGAAATTTGCAGGCTTGCTAAGCCCGTATAATTTGACCGCTCAATTTAACCAAAAGTCCGGTTTTGTGATTTTCAACGGTACCAACAGAGCAAATGTCCCGGTCGGCACGCACAGTATTTTGTCGCTTGTTTATGCGATTCGCGCGTTTAATTTGAAGCCGAGCAAAGACCCGAATAACCCGGTCAATGATACGCGGGTAGCGGTCTTCATAGATTCAAAAGCGTATGTCGTAACTTTACGACCTTCAAATGCCGAGATAATTAATTTGCAGGGAGAAAAAATTTCTGCTCAACTAATTACAGTTTCGATCGGCAACCCAATTTTCGACCAGTATAATCTGCGTTTGTGGTTAGGTAACACCGATAAACGTCTACCTTTGCGGCTTTCTTTCGGAAGTTTTCAAGCCGATTTAATTTCAGAAAAACAAATTCCGCCAAAATAACAATGTCTTGTATAATTATAAAAAATTGTAAATTTATTTATTGAAATTGAAAACTAATTTCAATTAGCATACAATTTTTCTACGTTCAAATTTTTAGAGATGACTAGTTTAACCAATCTACCAATCGGAATGACAGCGAAAGTTATTGCGGTTAACGGAAATAACGCAATCACCAAGCGTCTGATGGAAATGGGCGTGGTTCCGGGCGTTTCGGTGCGTGTTATAAAAAGCGCTCCGTTCGGCGATCCTCTCGAGATTCGTGTTCGCGGTTATCATCTGGCAATGCGGAAAAACGAAGCCGACGCAATTGAAGTAAGCGAGAGTGAGTAATAAGTTTTGAAAATTATCCCACAAACTTCGACATCTCAACCACGAAAAGCCGAGAAATTAAACAAATACTCTGCGCTTTCCGCTCCACATTTTACAATCGCGTTGGCTGGAAATCCGAACGCCGGCAAAACAACTCTTTTCAATGCGCTAACGGGTATGCGCCAAAAGGTCGGCAATTATCCGGGCGTCACGGTTGAGCGAAAGGAAGGATTGTGGCGATTAAACGGGGGCAGAAACAATGCCCGTCTAATTGATTTGCCCGGTCTTTACAGCCTCGACGCGACTTCGTTAGATGAACAAATCGCGCGGGATGTTCTGACCGGAAAACTTGCGGACTTGCCGAAGCCGGACGCTATTATCGCCGTTGTTGACGCGACCAACCTTGAGCGAAATCTGTATCTCGTAACGCAGCTTTTGGAATATAAAATTCCGGTGGTCATTGCGCTGACGATGGTTGATGTTGCCGAAAAACAAAGTCTCGCCATCGACACGAAAAAATTGTCCGAACTTTTGCAAATTCCGGTGGTCGAAGTTAAAGCGACACAAAAAAAGGGAATCGAAGAACTCGTCGAAAAAGTCGTGCAATCGGCGCAAAACAAAGCGTGGAATCCCGACGTTTGGTTTTCCGAAACGAATCCGGCTGATGAATCTTTCATTCATCTGAGTTTACAAAGCGACAACGAAATAAACAAAAAAATTTTTGCCCGCTACAACTTTATTTCCGAAGTTTACCAGGAATCGGTCAAAGCCAAACAAACCGAAGAGCGCGGTTTCTCGGAAAAGATTGACCGTGTTCTGACGCATAAGTTTTTCGGGCTAGTTATTTTAATTGCCGTTCTGCTGCTGGTGTTCCAAACAATATTTTCCTGGGCGAATCTGCCGATGGATTTGCTTGAACAGGGGTTCGGCGCACTCGGCGATTTCGTTCGCGCTGAAATGCCCGAAGGTGTTCTGACCGATTTGTTGGTTGACGGCGTGATTGCCGGAGTCGGCGGCGTGCTCGTTTTTTTGCCGCAAATTTTGTTGCTCTTTTTCTTTCTCTCGATTCTTGAAGATACGGGTTATATGGCACGCGCGGCATTTCTGCTTGATCGCTTGATGCGTGGAGTCGGCTTGCACGGCAAAGCGTTTCTGCCGCTTCTGTCGAGTTTCGCCTGCGCCATTCCGGGCATTATGGCGACGCGTACGATTGAAAGTCCGAAAGACCGCATTGCCACGATTATGATCGCGCCGTTTATGAGTTGTTCGGCGCGTCTGCCGGTTTATACTCTGATGATTGCGACATTTTTCACGGGACAGACTATTTTCGGATTCGTCTCGGTTGGCGCGGTTTTGATTTTGGGAATGTATGCGCTCGGCACAATTGTCGCCGTTATCGTCGGCTGGATTCTCAAAAGAACAATTCTCAAAGCGCCGCCGCCGCCGTTTGTAATGGAACTTCCCCCATACCGGATGCCGAACTTCAAAGCCGTTTTTCTTAATGTTTTTCAACAGGCGGAGATGTTTCTTAAACGCGCTGGAACCGTGATTTTGGCGATTTCGATAATTTTGTGGGCGTTAGCCTATTTTCCGAGAAGCATTGATCAACAGTCAGCAATCAGTAGTGAACAGTCGGTAGTCAGCAGTCAGCAGACGAAATCTGAAATTAATAGTGAGCAGCCAGCAATTAATGATTCGGGTGCGCAGCTTCGCAACAGTTACGCCGGACAACTTGGACACCTGATTGAGCCGGTGATCGCGCCGCTCGGTTTTGACTGGAAAATCGGTGTCGCGCTGATCGCTAGTTTTGCCGCCAGAGAAGTTCTCGTTTCAACTTTGAGCATTATTTACAACGTCGGAAAAGACGAAACTGAAGAATCTCAAACCCTGATGCAAGCCGTCCGCGAAGCCAAACGCGAAGACGGAACTCCCGCTTGGACGCCTCTCACAGCTTTAACGCTGATGGTCTTTTTCGTGCTGGCGATGCAGTGTATGTCAACTGTCGCGGTCACGCGGCGCGAAACAAATTCGTGGGGGTGGGCATTATTTATGGTCGCCTATATGACGATTTTAGCTTACGTCGCGGCATTTGTGACATATCAAGGCGGGCGGCTTTTAGGGTTTGGATGATATTATATTTTAGATTTTAGCTGTCGGATTTTAATTTGAAATCTGCCATCTGAAATCATAAATTTTATGAATTGGCAGTATTTAATTGTTGGAATAATAATTTTGCTTGCGGCACTCTATGTGTGCAAGATGGTGTTAAAGCGTGTTAAATCCTTTTCCCCTAAGTCATCTTCGTGCGGAACGGATTGCGGTTGCGGAACAAAAGCTAAAACGAATAAATTATCTGCTTAAATAATTTTTCATTGTCCCACCCGATTAAAAGTGTTAAAAAGTATTTGAATATCTGAAAATAACGGTTGAGGTGACGTGAGGGCGAAACCAGCCGCACGCAAGCTAAGGGTAACGGACGACATTTTTAACAAAGTCGCTGTTTCGCCCTCACGTCCATTG
>JALZOH010000118.1 GCA_030857305.1 Acidobacteriota bacterium | reverse complement strand
TATCGACCAGAACCTTTGCCGCTTCGACGCTATTTTTAATATAAGGAAACTGACTTCCGCTGTAATCAAAAATCAGCACAAAAGAACGCGGGATTTTCGTATCGCCTCCGAGCGAAAAAATGCTGATTTCCTGCCGGTTATCATCTTCAGTGACAACGAAATCGCTTTGTTTAAGTCCTTGAATTGCACGACCTTGTTTATCAAGCACCAACACATCGCAGACTACCAGATTGGTTTCTACGCGAATCGTTTCGTCTTCATCCGTGTTTTCGCTCTTCTTTTCTTTGTTTTTTGAATCAATGTCGCTTTTTTTATCATACTTTTTCAGGCTTTTGCCAAAGTCTCCCGTTTTGGTTTTCTCTTTTAAGACGGGCTGTGCCAAAGCATCGACATTCGAAATAAAAAAGATGCCGCCAATCCATAGAAACAGCAAAATAAACCTAAATGTAATTTTAGACATCCAAAAGTTCTGCATTATTCTACAAGGCAGTCAAGATTTTATTACCCGGATTATTTATACAATAAAAACTGGGCGCGACGTTTTTTGAATTCGTCTAAACCTGCTGCCCAAGATTTTTCTATTTCTTCGGGCGCGTCACCAAGTTTTATTTTTTCAAAAGTTTCCGTGTTCGCCAACAGGCGATTGTATTTTTCAGTCTGCCAATCATTTGGGAAAAGTTTTCTGAGCGCGACGGCGATTTCGATTCCGGTGCGGACAGGTTTAAAGTTTTCGCGGTTAGTGATGATTATATTAATGCCGCCGACTTCCTGATTAGCAAAAACCGACGCTTTCGGCGTGTATCTGATTGGAACGAAGCGAACGCCGCTTAAATTTCTCGCGTTTAGATATGCCGCAAGTTTCTGTCCGTCGAGCCACGGCGCTCCGACAACTTCAAACGGCGTGTCGGTTCCGCGCCCGACTGATAAATTTGTTGTTTCCAATAAACCGATTCCGGGATAAAGCGTTGCTTCGGTCAGGCTTCGCATATTCGGCGAAGGATTTGTCCAGGTCTGCGAAGTTTGGTCAAACCACATTGAGCGCGTCCACTTTTCCGTCTTGACGATTCTTAAATCCGCGCCGATTTTCTTTTCCGCGTTCATCATTTGCGCCAGTTCGCCAATCGTCAAACCGTGCCGGACGGGAACCGTGTGCGAAACGACGAACGATAATTTGTCCGTGTCGGCAGTTGCGCCTTCGACGCTCATGCCGTTTATCGGATTCGTGCGGTCAAGCACAAAAACGGGAATTTTCGCCTTCGCCGCTTCTTCCATCACGTTGAGCAAAGTCGTTTCGTAAGTGTAAAAACGTACGCCGATGTCTTGAATATCAAAAACAATTGCGTCTAATCCCTTCAGATGTTCCGGTTTCGGGCGGCGCGTTTCGCCGTAAAGCGAAAAAATCGGAAGTCCGGTTTTCTCGTCCGTCGAATCAACGATCTTTTCCTGGTCGAGTTGTCCGCGAATGCCGTGTTCGGGCGAGAAAAGCGCGACGAGCTTGACGTTCGGCGCGTTTTTCAAAACATCAATCGTTTGTGTTCCGGCAAGATTTCTGCCCGTGTGATTGGTTACTAAGCCGATTCGAAAATTTTCAAGCTGTTTAAACTTTTCCTTTTCCAAAACATCAATGCCGTTTAAGACAGAAGTTGTCGGTGGTCGGTTGTCAGTAGTCAGTTGATTTTGACTTTGAACCTTGAACATGAAACCTGGAACTTGAGAAGCAACTTGCGACGAATAAACGCTTTCGGCGAGGCGCATAACTTCTATCGGAACGTCCTCGATTGCCGATGCGACGACGGTCGAAACTTTAGCGCGGAGCGGCGTCACGTCGCCTTTGCCGTCCGGATGAACGCGGTTTGAAAGAAAGACGACAAAGGTTTGTGAAACTCGGTCAATCCACACGCCTGTTCCCGTAAAACCCGTGTGTCCAAACGAGCCGAGCGGAAAAAGCTCGCCGCGATTAGCGGAAAATCCGGTGTTAATGTCCCAACCCAGTCCACGCGCCGCGCCCGTTTCAGAAATGACGTACGGCGCGGTCATTTTTTCAATTGTCGCCGCACTCAAAATCCGTCTGCCGTCCAAAGTTCCACCATTGAGCAGCATTTGACAATATCTGGCTAAATCATCAGCAGTCGAGAAAAGTCCGGCGTGTCCGGCAATTCCGCTCATTCGAAAAGCCGTCGGATCATGGACTTGCCCGCGCAGAATTAGATTGCCGGTTTTTTCGTCGCCTTCAAACTTCGAGCCTAGATAGCTGTTTTGACCTTTGATGTTTTCAGTCGGCGCAACTCTCTTTTCTATTAAATTAGCTTCATTTATAACGGCTTCAACCGATGTATTACTCAATCGAAAAAATCGCGAATCTTTCATCTTTAGCGGTTGAAAAATATTACGAGACGCAAACCTATCGAAACAATCTGAGTTTACGGAATCTTTAACCTCACTCGCGCAATCACCCATCTTACTGACTCGCTCAACAATTTCGCCAAGCACAATAAAACCGATGTCCGAATAAACAAATTTTGTCCCCGACGGATTTCTTAAAGGTTCAACTGCCAAAGCATTCAACATTCCGTTGCTTCCCGTCCACTTTTCGCGCAAATCAAAATCAGGTTGATAGCCGGAAACGTGTGTCAGAAGTTGCTGAACGGTAATTTTACCGGAATCTCTACCTTTCAGTTCGGGAAAAAATTTATCAATCGTATCGTTCAGGCGAAGTTGTCCGCGCTCGACAAGAATCATGACACTCGTTGCCGTCGTAATTGGTTTTGTCAAACTAGCTGCATCAAAGATCGTGTCAACCGTCATCTTTTCAACCGCCGGAACTAAAGCGCGATTACCGAACGCCTTTCGATAAACGATTTTTCCCTTACGTCCAACGAGAACAACCGCGCCCGGAAGTTTTTTATCGGCAATGTCTCTTTCGACCAAAGCGTCAATTTGATTGAGCTTTTGGGCAGACATTCCAACAGTTTGCGGCGCAGCAACAGGCAAACTCTGGGCAGTGAGCGATGAGCAGTGAGCAGTGAGCAGTAAAATAACTGCGCCGTAGACAAATAATTTCAACTGACGACTAACTTTAAACTTTAAATTTTGAATTTTAGACTTCATTTGCTTGCTTTTAATTCCTTTTCTCTTTCCTTGAAACTTTCTTTACAAAACCGGACAAACTCTTTGGCAATCGGTGAAAAATAACCGCCTCTTAATCTTGCCAAACCTAAATCCCACTTAATTTCCGCGCCTTCAATCATCCATGAAACAAGCCGTTTCTCACGGATTTCCTGGGCGACATTTTTCGCGCCTGAAATGCCGACGCCCATCTGGTTTTCGACCATTTTGTTGATGGCTTCCTGTCTCGATAACTCCATGACAACATTTGGTCTGACATTTGCGGTCGAGAAAAAATCGTCAATCATCCGGCGCGTATTGCCGCCCTGTTCGCCTAAAATCAGATGTTCGCCCGCGAGGGTCGCTGCGCTGATAAACTTTTCTTTGGCAAGCGGGTGTTTCGGATGGGCGATGGCGACGATTTCGTCGCTGAAAAGCAAATCAGTTTGAATATTTGAATTTTCAACCGGCAGCGAAACAAACGCAATATCAATTTCGCCGTGCATAATTTTTTCAACCAGCGCGTGACTCGTGCCGGAGCTCACCGTAATTTCGGCAGAGGAATATTTCCCTTTTAGCTTTTCCAGAATTTGCGGCAATTGCGCCGTTGCAAACATTGCTGACGCCGAACCGATTCGCAAGCGACCGTGTTCGGCGCCTGCCAGCTCAGCAATTTCGGCGAGCGCCGAGTCGTGTTCGCGCAGAATTCGGCGCGCTCTCTGAAGGAGATATTCACCTGCTTCGGTAATGATTACGCGGCGCGGAGTGCGCGTAAAAAGAGTCAAGCCGACTTCGTCTTCAAGCTGGCGAATTTGCATCGAAATTGCCGCCTGCGTAATATTTACCTGCTTCGCACCCGCCGTAAAAGTTTTCGCTTCAGCAATTGCCAGAAATGCTTTTAACTGCCTTATTTCCATAATTTTTAATGGTCAGTGATAAATGATTAACGCAAGTTTTCTTTTTCGATTCACCATTCGGTACTTATCATGTACGGTTATTGTTTAGATAAAATATTTTAGTTTTGATTATAAGACAAGTATCGTTAGAATATACCAAAGTTTGGTTTTTCGTCTACAAAAAAATTTAATGGCTTCGGCTGGCTCGTCTGAACCTAAAACAAAAATCATCAGTAAATCTTACAATTTATATTTAGGCGTCGACGGCGGCGGCACAAAAACTCACGTTGTTTTGATTGATGACGAAGAAAATGTCGTCGGTGAAGGTTTGGCAGGCGCGTCAAATCCGCTGCGCACGGGTATCGAAACGGCAGCTGCTAATATCGTGAAAGCGGTCGAAGTCGCTCAGAACGGAACGATTGATCGCGGCGAAATAGTTTCCGCAATGCTCGGTTTAGCCGGTGTCCGACGGGCTGATGTCCGGCAGCGAATTCGTGAGCGCGTCGCTCAAAGACTTGGAATAAAATCAATTGAAATTGTCACTGATGCGGAAATTGCGCTTTACGGTACAACTTTGGGAAAAGCCGGAGTAGTTATCATTGCCGGAACCGGCTCAGTCTGTTATGGAAAAAATGACAAAGGCGAAGTGGCAATTGCCGGTGGTTGGGGACCGCTGGCAGGCGACGAAGGCGGCGGTATAAGCATTGCCAGGCGCGGACTACAAGCAATCGCCAAGGCTTCGGACGGACGCGGCAAACCGACAAAATTAAGCGCCGCGGGGACAAATTATTTCCGCACTTCAAGACCGGAAAACCTTTTGACGGCGATTTATGCCCCGCAAATGGACAACGCGAAAATCGCCGGTTTTGCCCGTTTCGTGGTGGAAACCGCGCAAGCTGGTGACGCCGTCGCAATCGAGATTTTAAGCGAAGCGGGACTTGAACTCGGACTCGCCGCTAATGCCGTGCTCAAAAAGTTAAAACTAAATCAAAAAAAAATTCCAATCGGCTATGTCGGTAGCATTTTTCGGGCAGGACCCCTTATCACCGACACGCTACTCGAAATTGTTCACCAAAGCGCGCCAAAAGCATATATCACGGCGCCGATTTTGCAGCCCGGCAATGCTGCCGCGCAGCTCGCTTTTTTAATGTATAAAAAACGCGGGAAATAATAAACAAAACAATTTTGAGCAGTTAAAAATTATAGATATACCAATCCATTTATTTTTTTCGCCGCAGTATAAAATCAGCAATTTCGCGCAAGAGAATTGTTTCCCTTTCAATTTTTTCTAAATCTTTACACGCCGCCGCGTGAACTTTTTCTGCCAACCTTCTTGTTTCTCCCAAACCGTAAACTGCCGGATAAGTCGCCTTCTTCGCTCGCGTATCTTTGCCCGCTGTTTTACCTAAAACTTCGGTGGTCTGCGTTACATCGAGCAAGTCATCGGTAATTTGAAAAAGTAAGCCGAGATGCGAAGCGTAATTTGCAATTGCGTTTGATTCATTTTCATCGGCACCCGCAATAATCGCGCCGGCTTTTGCCGAAAATAAAATCATCGCGCCCGTTTTATTGTGGTGTATGCATTCAAGCTGTTCGATTGAAATTGTTTTTCCTTCGGCTTCTAAATCGAACTGCTGTCCGGCGACCATACCAAAGGGTGTTCCCGCCGCTTTTGCCAATTCGGCAATTAGTTTGACGCGAATTTCCGTCAATAAATTTTTATCTTCAGCAATCGTTTGAAAGGCGAGCGTTTGCAAAACATCGCCCGCCAAAATCGCCGTCGCTTCATCGAATTTGACGTGACAAGTTTCACGCCCGCGCCGCAAATCGTCATCGTCCATCGCGGGCAAATCGTCGTGAACGAGCGAATATGTATGAATCATTTCGATTGCCGCCGCCGCCGGCAAAAGTTTTTCTGTTTCCGCGCCAAACGCTTCGCCGACCGCTATGCAAAGCGCGGGACGAAAGCGTTTGCCGCCCGCAAATAAGCTCCAGCGAACCGCTTCGTGCAATTTTTTCGGTTCGGTTTGTGCGGTCGGTATCAGATTTTCAAGACATTCGTCAACAAGGCGCGCGCAACGGGCGAAAAAAAATTCTAATCTGCTCATTTTAACCAAGAATATCGCTTAAACTTATAAACGTGCAACCAACTCTCTCACAACTTAATTCCTGCGAACAATTAAAATAGACTTTGTGAAAAGACGAAATTGAAGTTTAATAGAGTTCATTAAAATGGACGACTCGTCTGATGACGTAAATTTATTTTTGTCCGGCTACTTTGCGAATAAAAGTTTTGCTGTTTTAACCAAAATCCGAAATAAAAAGGTGATGCTGAAAAAATGAGTGTAGAAAATAATAAAAAAATTGCCGATGATAATTTTGAACAGGAATTACGAACTGATCTAGACGATGAAACGCGCGACAAACCGAAGGGCATGGCGCTGCATACAAAAATTTTAATCGGTTTACTCGTCGGCGTGGTTGGCGGAATCGCGGCTAATATGAGTGTTGGCGGTGAAAACCCGGGTCTTGTTTGGTTTATCAAAAATATTACGGAACCAATCGGTCAACTATTCTTAAATCTTCTGTTGATGATTGTTGTGCCGCTTGTTTTTTCGTCGCTCGTAGTCGGTGTGGCGGGCATCGGAGATATCCGCAAACTCGGACGCATCGGTTTGAAATCCTTCGCGTATTGTCTGGTAATTTCGGCAATTTCCGTTGTCATTGGTTTGGGTTTGGCAAACACCATTCGCCCGGGTGAACGCATTGCGCCTGAAATTGCCGAAAAGATGCAGCAACAATTTGGCGGAGATGCGGCAAAACGTCTCGAAGCGCAGCAAAAAGATGCAGCTGCCGCGGGCGCAGATTCTCCTTTAATGTCGGTGGTCAAAACGATTGTGCCGAAAAATGTTTTTAGCTCAATCGCGGGTGAAAACCCGAATATGCTGCATTTGATGTTTTTTGCGCTGATTATCGGCATTGCGATCACGCTTCTGCCCGACACGATTTCGTCAC
>JALZOH010000117.1 GCA_030857305.1 Acidobacteriota bacterium | reverse complement strand
ATTTGAGCAGTTTAGGATCAAAAATACAGAACGGTTTGGAGTCAAATCGTCAGGCAGAATTTATTTGCCGTTTGGCGTCTCACCTCTCATTTGTTAAAATCATATTTTGCCAACACGACCGAATTTTCACCATTTTCACCTATGCCAGCAGTCAAAAAAGCCGAAGAAGTGATTGAAGTGCGCGGAGCGCGTGTTCATAACTTAAAAAACATTTCGTTTTCGCTTCCGATCAATAAATTAATCGTGGTCACGGGCGTTTCCGGTTCCGGAAAATCAAGCCTCGCTTTCGATACGGTTTACGCCGAAGGTCAACGCCGCTATGTCGAATCGCTATCGGCGTATGCGCGGCAGTTTCTCGAGCGGATGGATAAACCCGACGTTGACGAAATCATCGGCATTGCTCCGGCGATTGCGATTCGGCAAAAGAATACGACGCGCAATCCGCGCTCAACCGTTGCCACGCAAACCGAAATTTACGATTATCTGCGTCTTTTGTATGCGCGTGTCGGTCAAACCTTTTGCCACGTCTGCGGGCGCGAAGTAAAAAAAGATTCGCCCGAATCGGCGGCTGATGAAATTTTGGCGGCGTTGGCGGAAGGCACAAGATTTTATGTCGTGTTTACAATCGAAGCATTTTACAATCCGACCTCCAAAACACAAAATACGATGGCGGTTTTGATGAATTTGCTCGGACACGGATTTTCCAGGCTTTTTTATAACGGCGAAATTATCGAACTAGGCACACCCGAAGATTTTAAGCTCAAAAGTTTTGAAAACGTCTTCGTGCTGGTTGACCGTCTGAAAGCCGATCGGGAAATCCGGCAGCGATTGGTTGATTCGCTCGAAACCTGTTTTCGGGAAAGCGGTTCAGCGATAATTAAAACGGCGGAAGCTCAGGGGGCGGCAGAGGCGGAAAAATCCGAACCGGTTACTCTCAATTTTTCCGAGAAATTTATCTGCAAATACGATGGAACGGTTTATGAAGAACCGGAGCCGCGTCTGTTTAGTTTTAATTCGCCGTTCGGCGCGTGCCCTCTGTGTCAGGGTTTCGGAAATACGATTGACGTTGATTTTGAATTGGTTGTGCCGAATCCGCTCCTTTCGCTCGAAGAAGGCGCGATTGACCCGTTCAAGCGCCCGCAATACGAATGGGCGCAAAAAGAATTGCTGCGCTTTGCGAAAAACGGGGAGATTCCAGTTAACATTCCGTTTGCCGATTTAAACGATTGGCAGAAAAAAGTGATTTTTGAAGGCGCGAGCGGTTGGCGCGGTGTGCGCGGATTTTTCAAATGGCTCGAAACAAAAAAATATAAACTTCACGTCCGTGTTTTCCTCGCCAAATACCGTGGTTACACGCTTTGTCCCGAATGTCACGGCGGACGCCTTCGGCAAGTAGCGCGGGACGTTCGAGTCGGCGAAAAGAATTTGCCGGAAACGGTCGCGCTTTCGATCAAAGATGCCGAAAAATTCTTTAACGAACTAAAACTCGACGAAGAACGCGAGCAAATTGCCGATAAACTTCTGTTGGAAATCCGACGCCGCTTAAAGTTTCTGGTTAACGTCGGACTCGATTATTTAACGCTCGACCGTTTGGCGGCAACGCTTTCCGGCGGCGAAGCCCAGCGCATCCAGCTTGCCACCAACTTGGGTTCGTCGCTCGTCGGCGCGCTTTATGTTTTGGATGAGCCTTCGATTGGGCTTCACCCGCGCGACAATACACGACTGATTAAAATCCTGGAGAACTTGCGCGACATCGGAAATACAGTTCTTGTCGTCGAACACGATGAAGAAATGATGCGCGTCGCGGATTATATTCTCGACATCGGCATTTACGCCGGAGAGCTCGGCGGCAATCTGGTTTACGCGGGTGATTTTCTCGGTCTCATTCAAGACGGGATGTCTCTGACGGCGAAGTATCTGCGCGGCGATACCGTGATTAAAGTTCCAACCAGCCGCCGCCAAATCGGTAAGCGAAAGCTCGAAATAGTTGGCGCCCGCGAACACAATCTCAAAGATATCAGCCTTGATATCCCGCTAGATATGCTCGTCTGCGTAACGGGCGTTTCCGGTTCGGGAAAATCAACTTTGATTCACGATATAATTTATGCTGGAATCAAGAAAAAGCGCGGCGAATGGAAAGAGCATATCGGACTTTTCAGAGAACTCAAGGGCGCGGATTTGATTGACGATTGCATCCTTGTTGACCAATCGCCAATCGGCAGAACGCCGCGCTCAAATCCCGTCACATACATAAAAGCCTACGACGCGATTCGTGAAGTTTTCAGCGGCACAAGCGGTGCAAAATCCAAAGGTTTTTCGCCTTCTCATTTTTCCTTTAACGTTCCGGGCGGGCGCTGCGAGACGTGTCAGGGAAGCGGCACGGTGACGGTTGAAATGCAGTTTTTGGCGGATGTCGAACTGACTTGCGAGGATTGTCGCGGCACGCGCTTTCGAGACGAAATTTTGGACGTTAAATACAAAGGCAAAAATATTCACGAAGTTCTTCAAATGACGATTCGGGAAGCAATTCTTTTTTTTAAGGAAGTGAATAAACTTGTCAGTAAACTCAAGGTTTTGGATGAAGTCGGGCTTGGTTATCTGCGGCTCGGTCAATCGGCGACAACACTTTCCGGCGGCGAAGCGCAACGCGTAAAACTCGCTGCTCATCTGGCGCAAAAAACTAAATCAAAAACGCTCTTTATCTTCGATGAACCGACCACCGGACTTCATTTTGAAGACATCAATAAATTGCTCGCAGCATTTCGCGCGTTGATTGACAACGGCGGAAGTCTTTTGGTTATCGAACACAATTTAGATGTGATAAAAACGGCTGATTATGTGATTGACTTGGGACCTGACGGCGGAACGGGCGGCGGAGAAGTTGTTGCGACGGGAACGCCCGAAGAAATCATTAAAAATAAAAAATCATATACGGGAAACTATTTGAAAGATTATTTATCAAAAAACTAACTTTCCTGTCCTGCTTTCGATAAAACCTTCTTTTCCAAATCATCTGACAAACGAAAATCCCTCGTTTGCTTACAATTTCCGGCGAATGTTAAGATATTTTTTACATTATATATATCTGAGAAATCATTATTTATGGAATTAGCAGTTGAAAAATACAAGGTTGGGAACGAGCCGTATTATTTGCCAGTCGGACAAGAAGTCGAGCTTTTTGAAGCCGCTTATGGAACAAAGCTGCCGGTGATGCTGAAAGGTCCGACGGGCTGCGGCAAAACCAGGTTTGTCGAATATATGGCGTGGCGACTTGGTCGTCCGCTAGTTACGGTTGCGTGTCATGAAGATTTGTCTTCGACGGATTTGGTCGGGCGTTTTCTGCTCGAAGGCGACGAAACCGTCTGGCACGACGGACCGCTGACGAGCGCGGTGAAAAGCGGCGCGATTTGTTATTTAGATGAAGTGGTCGAAGCCAGAAAAGATACGGTTGTGATAATTCATCCTTTGACGGATGACCGCAGGCGTTTGCCGATTGAAAAACTCGGCACGATTATCGAAGCGCCGCCTGAATTTATGCTTGTCGTCTCGTATAATCCTGGTTATCAATCAATTCTCAAAGACTTAAAACAATCTACGCGCCAAAGATTTGTGGCGATGGAATTTGATTATCCAAATGCCGAAGCCGAAATAGAAATCGTGGTCAAAGAGGGCGGAATTGACGCTGGCTTGGCGAAGGATTTAGTAACTATCGGACAAAAGGTGCGCAATTTGCGCGGTCACGGGCTGGAAGAAGGCGTTTCAACCCGCCTGCTGATTTACACGGCACAAATGATTGCAAAAGGAATCGCGCCCGTTGATGCGGCGGAAGTCGCTCTGTGTTCGCCGATTACCGATGATAGAGATTTGCAGAGAAGCATTCGGGAAATTGTGACAACTATTATTTAATCGTCAGCAAAAAAACAAACATATTATTTCGTTTGAGCGTAATTAAAGTAATCACCCCGATAGAAATAGGTTAGACTATTTGTTAGAAAGAAACCAGTTCATCTCTAGATGATGCGCGCATCATCAAAGGCGCGTAATTCTTCCAATTATTCCTGCGCTACGGGTAATTTTTCGCATCGTTCAATTTCCAGCAAAACCGCGGCGCGTCTTCCACTTCGTCAACGACATATTGCTCTTTGGTCATAATCATAATTTCTTCTATTTCACGCGACTCGTACGGCGTTTCATAAAATCCATCAACACAAACTGCGTCAAATTATTCGGATTCGCAAAATACGCCTTGCCTTTGGTCATCGCCGACATTTGTTTGACGAATTCGACAAGGTAATAATCGCTCGCCAACATAAACGTATTGATCATCACGCCGGATTTGCGGCAGGCTTGAACTTCCTTAAAAGTTTCCGCCATGACAAACGGATCGTTGCCCATTGAATTTTTATAAAGCAGTTTCTTTTCGCCCCTAACTTTCTGCGAATACCGGCGATGACTAAAAAACGCGGCATTTGAAGGCTCGACAAAGCACGCCGTTGGTTTCCCGTCCGTCACCATCACTATTTGTTTCATATCTTTGCGCTGGGCATTTAAGATTCGGCGCGCGAGTTTTAAGCCTTCCGCCGTATTTGTGTGATACGGTCCGACTTGTGTCGCAGCCAATTTTGCTAAGGGCAATTCTTCCGCGCCGTCGTGAAATAACACAATTTTTAGGGAATCTCCGGCGTACTGGGTTCTAATTAAATGCGCGAGAGCAAGCGCGACTTTTTTCGCGGGCGTAAATCTGTCTTCGCCGTAAAGAATCATCGAGTGCGAACAATCGAGCATCACAACCGTTGCGCAAGATGAATGGTAATCCTGTTGATGAACATACAAATCCTTGTATTCCAAATTTAGAGGAACGCCTAAACCTTCGCGGGCGATGGCGCTCATCAAAGTCGCGTTCACATCCAAATTTATCGTGTCGCCGAACTCGTATTGTTTAGACGCGGCGCTAGCTTCGATACCCGTGTCGAGATGCGGCGTGTCGTGTCTTCCGATCGACGATTTTCCGACGCTTCCGAGGAGTTTCTGCAAAGTTTTATAGCCGAGAAAATCGAGTCCCTTTTCGGTTACTTCAAAGCGCACATCGCGCCGCTTCGCCTGTCCGATTTCACCTTGTCCGCCTTCACCGTTTTGCTGTTGCTGCGATTGAGGTTGTTCGACTTCTTTCAAGTTCAAATAGCCTTCTTCAACCAGCCGTTCAATCAATTGGTTGAGCAATTCTTCAAGCAACGAGCCCTTGAATTTTCCTTCATTATCGGCAAGCATTTGTTTGACATCCTGTGCGGATAAAATGTCCTGTTCCATTAACGCCTGCAGCAATGCCTGACGAAGCGCGTCAAGTGAATCATCCATTTCGCTTGGTTGGCGTGTCCAATAATAGTCGTCATTAAAACCCGAATCCAGCAGTGAATCGGAGAGTGTCTGCATCAAATCTCCCAAATTGATATCTGATACGTTAAAACCCTTAAATTTTGAGTAGCGAATAAACTTCATTGCTTTTTATTTCTCCGATAAATTTCGTTGTTGTAAATTTCCCCGGCATTCTGCATCTGCATTTGCCGTCGAGAGTGCAGACGTTTGCTGCATTAATAATCACACCTATTAACAAATTTACTCTACCAAAAATTTAACATATTTCCTTCCGAAAAAATAAGTTTATGAGAAACGATTGCCGGAGATTTTTCCGTCTTTTAAAAATTCCTTTATCAAAGGCAAGATACTTTATCCATTTTTTCATTCCGAAAATTTTATACTATATCGTCAATCATTAACCGATATAGTATTTTTTTAGAGTGCTTCAAAACAGAGTTAAATTTGTAAATTGTTGGAAAATTTAACTTTCCCTTTATGGTATGACGTTTGCCATATCTAAAAATGAGAGAATTCAAATCTTCAAGTTTTTTAGGGGAGAAAAGTTATGAAAAAAGTTTTAGCAAGTTTGTTAGTTTTATTTGTTTTGATGATTGGTCTGCCTCTTTCGGCAGAAGCTCATAACGGTTGTCCGCGCCACAGAAAAGCCCGGAAATCTTATGCAGCCAGAAATTATCGAAGCAATGTAAATCGCCAGTATGCAGCCAGGGATTATCGAAATTATGATGATCGTCAATATTACGAAACCCGCGGCAATACTTACAATAGACCGAGTTTTTATCGCCGACATCGCAATTTAATTAATTTGGGTGTCGCGACCGGCGGTGGCGCTTTAATCGGCGGTATCGCTCGGGGTAAAAGAGGCGCCGGCTATGGCGCTTTGATTGGCGCTGGCAGTGGTGCTCTTTATACTTATGTTTTGAACAAGAAAAGACGTCGTTATTAATTTTAATTTGACGCAATCTAATGCCGTGAGTCTCTGACTTCACGGCATTTTGTTTTTATCAATGACTTTACTGGAACATTAAACGTTTATTTTAATGTTTTATACTATAACGAATGATATCATTCGTTATAGTATTTTTAATTGTCTGTTCAAAATAGGAAAGCATTAAGCAGTATTGATGTTAAAAATTTGGCATGGTGCTTGCTGGTGTTAAATACGAAAGAAATGTAAGACTTTCAAATCCTGAAGGGAGATTTAATCTAATGAAAAAATTTATAACAGTATTTATAGTGATGGCAGTCTTGGCAATAATGATGCCGCTCGCCGCAGAGGCGCAGACCTACCAAACAAGACGAGTTTATAGAAACGGTCGTTACCGGACGGTTCGTGTCTACAAAAAACCGAGCTTTTATCGTCGTCACCGTAACGCGGTTAATATCGGTATCGGAACCGGCGCCGGCGCATTGATTGGCGGAATTGCTCGTGGTAGAAAAGGCGCTTTAATCGGTTCGGCAATTGGTGCGGGCGGTTCGGCTCTTTACACCTATAAACTCAAGAAGAAAAAACGTCGTTACTAAATTTAAACAACAGAAAATCGAAACCCCGCGCTAAATCTTTCAATTTAGCGCGGGGTTTCGATTTTAACTGTTAAATGTAGCCGAAGCTTCAAGTTTTTTTTCCATTATTAAATCGGTCTGTGCATCTTTTCCGAGCATAAAA
>JALZOH010000116.1 GCA_030857305.1 Acidobacteriota bacterium | reverse complement strand
GCGACTAAAAACATCGGAACATTGCTCGGGTTTATTCCTGCAAAAGTATTTGATAAAGAACGTGCCAAAGTTACCGCCGGATTTGCGAAAGATGTCGAGGAAGTGAACCAGTACGCCGATGTTATATAAGCCGCAACCATCAGAAAGACTAAATTCGGACGAAATTTTATGCCGGTCTGAATGACCGCGATCAGTCCGAATGTAGCGACAAATTCGCTTAAAAATTGGGCGTTCCCGGCTCTGATTTTTGTCGAAGCGGAAAAAGCAGGTAGTTCAAACATTAAGTTTGCAATGCCGACGCCAAAAAACGCCCCCAAAATTTGGCATAAAATATAAAAGGGAACTTCCCGCCAGTTCATATTACCGCGCCACGCCTCTGTTAAAGTAACAGCCGGATTAAAATGCGCGCCGGAAATCTCACCAAAACTTAAAATCAAAAAAGCCAAACCCGCACTGGTCGCCAGCGTGTTTGCAAGAAGCGCGACAGCCACATTACCGCCCGCCAGACTTTCGCCCATAATGCCCGAACCGACAATGATCGCAAGTAGCCCGGCAGTACCGAGAAACTCGGCGAACAGCTTTTTTGATAAGCCCATTTCTAAACTTCCCCAGCGCATTCTGCAAATTCTGTAATCAAATCATCAACGTCTTCAATGCCGACCGAAAGCCGAATTCGTCGGTTATGCCCGCTTTCAATCTCTGTTCAGGGGGAATTGTAGCGTGCGTCATAGAGGCTGAATGCTGAACAACCGTTTCGACCCCACCGAGCGATGTCGCAAGCGTGCAGAGTTTTACATTATTGACAAATTGTCTGCCTTTCTCTAAACCGCCGACATCAAAAGCCTCTCTACCGCCGAAACCTTTCATTTGACTTTTTGCAGTCTCGTAGAGCCTTCTTTTTGATAATTATGAATTGTCGCGCCTTCATTGGAATTAGTGAAGGAGAAGATAGTGGCATTATCAATCGGAACGAAAACTGCCCTGTAATGCTTGGTCAAATCTTCTCCTGCATGGACGACTTTTATAAAAAAAGATTTGTCAGGTTTCATATTTTTTACATCAGCAACAATTTTGAACCGAACCGACTTGTTTGCCAACACCATTTAGTTTTGGCTGGCAACAACTTGATTCAGTTCCATTCATTTCATCTTCAGGAACATCATCTAAAACGACAAAAACTTCCCATTCGTTTCCGTCCGGATCTTTAACCCAGGTTTTATCCTGTTTTGCGTAACAGCAATCTACCTGCATTTCATCGAGCGTTAAAAGTCCGCTTTTTATCCATTTGTCGCGGGTCGCTAAGACTTCATCGGTCGAGAAGACTTGAACTCCGAGATGAGAAAGCGAGCCTCCGCCGCTGAAATCAGTTTGATTTAGAACCAAATTGAGCGATGGACTTGTTACGTCAAATTTAGCATAATCACCAAAATGTTTCACAGGCTTCACGTCAAACATTTTTTGGTAAAATCTAACACTTTCGTTTATATCTTTTACATTTAAAGAAATATGAACTTTAGGATTTGTGTATATCATAAATGACCTCATTTTTGAACTTACATATGCATAAACATATATATCAATATAAACATATTCGATGGAAGCCACTGATGTCAAGACAAGGACTAAAATTTATGATAAATTTATTTTATGGATAAGCAACAGGTTCTTATCGAGATGGAAAATTTATTTTTGGCATTTGCGGACAAAACCCGTCTTCGGCTTTTGAATTTAATGCGTCGAGAGGAAGTCTGCGTTTGTTTTTTTACGGAAACATTAAATGAAAGCCAGCCGAAAATTTCGCGCCATCTTGCTTACTTAAGAAAGGCAAACCTGGTAACAGCGAGGCGCGAGGGAAAGTGGATGCATTACCGAATACAGATGCCTGAAGATACTTCCGCGGCACGAATTGTTCAGTCCATTTTAGACTGGCTCGAATCAGAAGAAGAAATGCAGAAAGATTATAATAATCTAATTAAAGTTTGTTGTTCTGTTGAAGTTCCCATAACAATTGCGCGCGCGCCAAAACCTGGAGTATCGGTCGAAACGAATATGACTCGCGAATACCGGGAAGAACTCGAAACTTTTCTTTTATAGTCACGAAATTTTATTTTTGTAAGGACAATTTCGGCAATCATTTTTGCAACAAAAACCACGTTCGAGCAAAAAGTATTCGGTCAGAACCATTAAGCCATTCTCAAAGTAGAAATCAATTCCCTCGACAAGGTTTTTCTCTTTAATATTTATTTTATTTTTTAAATTTCTACCTTCTTTCATACAAAGCTAAAAATTCCTTGTTACCCTCGGCTCCCAAAATTGGCGATTCAATCACGCCTGAAACTTTCAAACCGCACAGTTCGGCGAAAGAGTTTATTTCAGAGACAATTCGCTTGTGCAGTTCTTCGTCCCGGACAATTCCGCCTTGGGCAACCTCGCCTTTTTTTACCTCAAACTGCGGCTTTATCAACGCAATAATTTTCCCCTTTTCATTCATCAGCGGAACAAGCGCCGGAAAAATTTTTGTCACGGAAATAAACGATACATCCATAACAATTAAGTCGAATTTTTCTTCAAAATTTTCGGGCTTGAGATATCTTGCGTTTACGTTTTCATGTACTTCAACTTTTTTATTGTTTCTCAATTTCCAATCAAGTTGATTTGTTCCGACATCAATTGTTACTATTTTTTTTGCTCCATTTTGTAATAAGCAATCAGTAAAGCCGCCAGTGGAAGCGCCAACATCGAGACAAACATATTCACTTAGGCGAATATGAAAATCCTCTAAAGCTTTCTTAAGTTTCAATCCGCCACGACTAACATATTTATTTGTTAGAAAATTAGCTTTAATTCTGATTTGTTTATCACGCGGAAAAGCCTCTGAAGGTTTTTCGACACGTTTTTCATCAACCAGTACAACGCCCGCCATCACTAGAGATTGAGCCTTGGCAATTGATTCGGCAAGACCTAACTCGAAAAGAAGTTTGTCAATTCTCTCATTCTTCATTGGCAGACAGTCGATAAAATATAAACCGCTCGATTTTTGATTTACTCCCTAATTTCCTATTGTTCAATACTATTTGCCAAGAACTCTTTTAGTTTCGAATTTTCCGCCGTAAAATCAATTTGAATCGGGTTACAGCAAACTTCACAATCTTCCACATAGCTCTGGTCTTCGATCGATAAATCCAAAATCATCGAAATCGTTTGCCAGCAGTGCGGACAAGTAAAAAAATGTTCTATTTCCATCAAGTTTTTCTAATCTTTCGCGTCATTTAAGTTTCGGTTTTTATATGTTAATTTTGAATTTAACAAAAATGGACTCTGATTCAAACTTGCAAATTAAATTAGATAGTTTTGCCAAATATGCGTGGTTTGTTTTGGCGTATAACATTGTCGTCATTCTCTGGGGCGTAGTTGTCCGGGCATCGCTTTCAGGCGACGGCTGCGGTCAATACTGGCTGACGTGCGGCGGAGAAATTGTTCCGAGCGCGCCTGAGCTTAAAACTGTTATCGAATTTTCACACCGTCTCACTAGTGGTTTGGCGCTCGTCGCAGTTCTGGCGATGTGCGTTTGGGCTTTCCGCAAATACGCTAAAGGTAGTTTTATGCGGAAGATAACTTCTGCTTCTCTGGTGTTTATTGTGATCGAAGCATTGATCGGAGCAATACTTGTTTTATTCAAACTTGTTGCGCTAAATCCATCAATTGTTCGCGCTTTTTCGATGGCGGCGCACCTGATTAATACATTTATTTTGTTAGCGGTTTTAACACTTACGGCTTGGTTTGCCAGTGGCGGAAAGCCTTTTCGGGTTCGCATTCGGGGCAAAACTTTATGGTATTTATCAATCGCGGTTTCGGGAATTTTGTTGATTAGTCTCAGCGGTTCGTTGGCGGCTTTAAGCAGTACGCTTTTTCCGGCAATTTCGCTCACTGAAGGATTGCGCCAAGACTTTTCCGAAACCTCACACTTTTTACTTCGTCTTCGGATCAGCCACCCGATTTTATCAGTGGCGGTCGGAGTCTTTCTAATATTTTTGGCAGGGTGGTTTAAATCAAAACAGAAGGAAAATATTTGGGTAAATCGGTGGGCGAATGCGCTGATTATCCTTGTCTTTGTGCAATTTGCTTCGGGCGCGCTCACCCTTTTGACGCTTGCGCCGATTGTCATGCAGCTTGTTCATCTGCTTCTGGCTGATGCTGTTTGGATTGCTTTTGTTTTAATGACGGCTAATGTTTTAGCTGCCGATGAAAATTATCTCATAGAGAAAATCGAAAGAAATTTTTCGTTAGAAACAAAAAGTCTTAGGGTAGATTGATTTTACCGTCAAGCTACAAGGAATTATTAACAAAGGGTTAGGCGGACTTGACAATAGAGATATTTAACGCGGGATTAGTTAAACGGGAATGCGGCGCGTCAGTTTCCGATTTGCTGCAAAACGAATAGCCCAGAATCAAAAGAAGACCGACAATTAAAAGCGGTATTAGCCAGCTCAAAGGCGACTCGTTCTTAGCAGCTTCGAGATTATCAAATTCGACATCGTTTCTATCCATTCTAATTTTTTCACTCCTCACAAGGTTTGATCAAAATATGAGTTTAGCCGGAAATTTTAACTTTTTTATTTACAGCTTTCTCGCCATTGTTTCCCATTTTCTACTAATTCGTCAAGATTTTTTTGCAATTCTTGCCTTTTATTTTCTATCTCTGCGTCATCAGCATCTTTTGCGACATAGACGAGTTCGCCGATAAAAACCTTTGCCCGGCTAAAAGGCTTCGGAATTTGAAGTTTGTCCCAACTACGAAGCGTCCAAAACTTTTCTGTTTCGACGACAAAAGGCATCACCGGATTACCGCTTTTTTTTGCCAAAAGGACCGCACCTGTTTTGGCGACGTAACGCGGACCCTTCGGACCGTCAATTGTAAAACCCATCGGCAGACCTTGTTTCATCAGGCGAATCATCCGGGCGAGCGCGCCGACACCGCCGCGCGTTGAAGAACCGCGCACTGCGCCGTAACCGAGTCGTTGGATAAAACGCGCGATATATTCACCGTCAAAACTCTGTGAAGTTATGACAACAATACCTCGATTTCTAAAAAAATATGTAGTAAGGAAAATTCGGTCGTGCCAAAAAGCGTAAATCGGAACTTGTTTGTCAATTTCAATTTGCTCGAAATTTTTCCAGCCCGCAGTTTCAAAGGAGATTGTCTTGCCGACGAGTTTGATTAACGTGTAAAAAGATAAATCCGCCAAACGAATCAAAAATATTTGCTTGAAAGTATAATCCGATAAACTATTGAAGCGATATAAATTTTTGATTTTTTGTGTCATTAAGATAGAAATTGTTCCGACGTTTAGTTTATTATGTGCAACAAAGGTTTTTATTTTAACGTAAATTTAAGTGAAAGGCTGTTCCGAAAAAGCTGAATTTTACCCGAAACGAAAAGGCGAGAAATGCAGAAAAAAATTTTGATTGTTGATGACCATGATGATTTGAGTACGGTTCTAACCCACGAATTCAGCAAACTCGGACACGTTGTTGTATTGTGCGAAAGCCGTGATGAAGCCGTCAGCTTAATTAAAGATAAAGATTTTGATTTGATTATTACGGATTTGGACGGGGAACATCTTACTTCAAAATCTGATGAAACTGATAATATAACCTGTCTGCCTGAGATTGTTCCCGATTCGCGAAGCAATGTCAAAGCCTTCAAAATATGCGTCTCTAATTCTCAAAAAAATGAAATTAACGACGACGAACTGAAAAACTTGATTGAAACAACACTCAACTACAAAGCGAAATTTGTAGACCAAAAAGAAATCGTTCAAAATCTTCGCGAAAAAATTGAGTTTGAAATTCCGAGCGTGATTTCGGTGATGCACGCAATTCTCGATTACCTGATGAAGCGCGTCGAAAAGATTGGTGTTGTCAACGCGGAAAGCTCTAATCTTTTTGTTGCCCTGGATGAAGCATTTGTCAACGCCGTCAAGCACGGGAATAAATTTGACGTCGCTAAATTCGTGCGAATTTCAGCCGAAGTTTCAGCTAAAGAAGCGCGTTTTACGATCGAAGACGAAGGCGAAGGCTTTGATGTCAACGGCATTCCTGATCCGACGGATCCGGAAAATCTTTTCAAAGCCTCCGGGCGCGGCGTTTTGATAATTCACAACGTGATGGACGAAGTGCGCTACAACGAGCGCGGCAATCGTCTTGAAATGATAAAAAGAACCGAAGCGGAAAAATCCGAACGCTGAAAAAGGAGAATCTATGTTTTGTCCAAATTGCGGCACAAATAATTCGACCGAACAAAAGTTTTGTCGTTCGTGCGGAATAAATCTGCAAGTAATCGCCGAATCGCTTTTGCTGCAATTAACGACTGCAAGCGATGCAAGTTCGTTAAAGAAAGAAAGGTTGATTGAAAATTTTAAAAATTTTGCCTTCAGCCGGCTTGGATTGGTTGTATTAATCGGCGTTATTTTAATTATATCCGGTATTTTCTTAAAGGTAATTTTGACAGACGGTAATATTGTGTCCGGAACTCTAATGATTTTCTGTGCTGTTCTCGCGGGTTTGATGATAATTTTAATATCTTTTTATGAGTCTGTTAAAGAAAAAAAGGCTGGAGTAAATCCCGCGCTGACAAGTGAATTAACCAAAGCAAAAGATACGGGCAAACTTCTCGAAGAAAAAACTTTCGAGCCTGTTCAGAGCGTTACGGAGAATTCAACCGAGCTTTTATTGAATAAAAGAAAACAAACAACGGGCGATTTATAAAAATTAGGAAGATGTATGTTTTGTCCAAATTGCGCCGCGAACAATCGAACCGAACAAAAATTCTGCCGTTCCTGCGGCTTGAATTTAGAAAAGTCTGCCGAATCACTGATTGAACAATTTCCAAACGCTCAAAACGCTAGTTTATTAAAACAATCCCAACTGATTGAGAAATTCGGAATTTTTGCTTTAGGTGGATTGGGAATTGTCGGCTCAATTGCACTTATCGCGGGTTTTTACGTGTTGGTAACTAAAGTTTTAGTGACCGGAACGAATGTTTTTGCAATGCTGTTGT
>JALZOH010000538.1 GCA_030857305.1 Acidobacteriota bacterium | reverse complement strand
TTAGCGCCGGAAGCGTGGCTTGAAGCAATTCTCCGGCGAAACATTAAACTGCTTGACGCGAACCTGATTTTATCGCCGATTTACAACCAGTTTCGAGCCTCCGCTGACAGAATTGATTTGCTTGCTTTGCGACAAGACGGGCGACTGATAATTATTGAATTGAAAGTTACGCCCGACCGCGAAATGATTTTTCAGGCAATTGATTACTGGCGAAAAATCGAACTCGACCGGCGGCAGGGAAATTTGCAAAAGTCAAAAATTTTCGGCGATCTGGAAATTGCCGATGAGCCGTCGATAATTTATTTAGTTGCGCCGACTTTAAGTTTTCATCGTGATTTTGATTTTTTAGCAAAAACGGTTGCGCCGGAAATAGAGGTTTTCCGCTTTGATTTGAACGAAAATTGGCGCGAGAATATAAAGGTATTGCGAACTAAGAGGATTTAGAATTGGTTTGCCTTTTGCCGAGAACGCCAAGGTGCTATTTGTCTAATTGGCGGCTAAAATTTTTCTAAATCTTAGCAGCGGAAACAAATTTATAGCCGATGCCGCGCACCGTTTGCAAAATAAGCGGGTTTGCCGCGTCATCCTCCAGATACCTTCGCAGGCGGACAATAAAATTATCTATCGCGCGCGTGTCCGTGTCTTCATGCAGATCCCAAACTTCTTCCAAAATCGTTTTGCGCGAGACCGCAGTTCCGGTGTTTAAGATTAAATGCCGCAGAAGCTTTGCTTCCATCAGCGTTAATTTAATCGTTTCAGTTTCGCTTCTCAGTTCCAGATTTTTGAAATCGATAATTTTATTGTTGATCTCAAACAAATCATTCGTGCCCGGTAAATTTTTGGCAAACGTTTTTTCCCGCTGAAACCATTCGCGGCGACGCAGAAGTCCATTAAGACGGGCGAGAAAAATCGAAAGTTCAAACGGCTTCGGCAGATAATCGTCGGTTCCCGCTTCAAAACCGTGCAGCACATCTTCGGGACGGCTGCGCGCGGTCAGCATTAACACGGGGGTAAAAATTTCCGCTTCACGCAATTTTTTGGCGACCGTAAATCCGTCAACCTCCGGCAGCATTACATCTAAAACAATCGCGTCAAATTCTTTATTTTCAGATAGTAAAATCTCCAAAGCTCTTCTGCCGTCCGCCGCCAGTTCAACAGTAAAACCTTCGGCTTCAAGATTAAAACGCAAACCGTCCGCGAGATGTTGCTCGTCTTCGACAATTAGAATGTTCATATCGGTCAATACCAAACGAGTAAACACTAAATGAAAATTGTTAATTATTTAGTGTTTGCCCGTTTACCGTCTGCTTATATTTTCGGAAGGCGCACGACGAATGTGCTTCCCAAGTTTTCACCTTTGCTTTCGGCGGAAATTTTCCCCTTATGTTTTTTAACAATTGTCTGAACGATGAAAAGTCCTAAACCGGTGCCTTTGGCTTTATGCGTCATAAATCCGGGAACGCGATAAAAACGTCGAAAAATTCGTTTTGACTCGCCGGGCGGAATGCCGATACCTTCATCGCTGATTCGTATTTCAATGTATCTTTCATCAGAAAGTTTTAGTTCCACTGAAACTTTCACAATATCGCCGGAGTATTTAACGGCATTGTCCAGTAAATTTGTAAAAACAGCTTGCAGCTCCGCCGTGTCGCCTAAAATCCTTGCGCCGCCCGACACGTCCTTAAACGTAATCGTATCTTTATTCAGGTTGTAGCGGCTTTGCACGATATTTACACAATCCCGCAAAAGTCCGACAGGTTCTATTTCTGAAATATTAAGGAGCTGCTTGCGCTCACGCGCCCGGCTTGCTTGCAAAACCTGCTCGACAGTATTTAACAGACGATTCGTATCGGCAATCATCACGTCGTAAAATTCCTGTTTTTTCTCCTCCGAAACGTTGCGCGTTTTTAAGGTCTCAAGATAAAGATGAATCGAGGCAATCGGAGTTTTTAATTCGTGAGTAACGGCGTTGAGAAACGCATCGTGCTGTTCGTTGCGGCGAATTTCGCGAATCAGAAAAATTGTGTTCAGAACAAGCCCCGTAATAACTAGTGCAAAGAAAATAATCCCGAAGACGAGCAGCGCGATTTGCTGTAAATTTAGCAAAATCCATCCGACATTAAGCGCTATCGCCAACGCTACCGAAC
>JALZOH010000115.1 GCA_030857305.1 Acidobacteriota bacterium | reverse complement strand
GTATGAACGGTTATAAGGTTCTTGTAACCAAATCAACCGTTCCCGTTGGCACAGGCAAATGGCTGCGAAATTTTGTTGAAGAAAATCAAGCGACAAAAACGAATTTCGGTGTTGCCTCAAATCCTGAATTTCTTCGTGAAGGTGCGGCAATTGAGGATTTTATGCGTCCGGATCGAGTAGTTATCGGAACTAATGAAGAAGACGCAGTGGCGATAATGAAGGATTTATATCGTCCCCTCTATTTAATTGAGACTCCAATTGTTATTACCTCTCTGGAGGCAGCAGAACTTATTAAATATGCCGCTAACGCATTTTTAGCAACAAAAATATCATTCATCAACGAGATAGCCAATTTATGCGACAAAATCGGCTGTGATGTCCATGATGTCGCGCGAGGGATGGGGATGGATAAACGCATCGGTAATAAATTTCTTCATCCGGGACCGGGATTTGGCGGCTCTTGTTTTCCAAAAGATACGCGCGCTCTTTCTACGGTTGCGAAACAATTTGGTACTGAATCTCGAATAGTTGATACTGTTATCGAAGTCAATGACCTTCAACGCGAAGCAATGATTCCGAAAATTGAATCTCTTGTCGGTGATTTTAAAGGGAAGCTAATCAGTGTTCTGGGGCTGTCCTTTAAACCTGAAACTGACGATATGCGTGAATCTCCGGCAATTGAAATTATCAGAGGAATGCTGAAGCGCGGTGGAACTGTTAAAGCGTTTGACCCGGTCGCTATGGAAGAGGCAAAACATTATTTACCTGATATAGAATATGCAACCGATGAGTATGATGCGATTAAAGGGGCTGATATTCTGGTGTTTATGACCGAGTGGAATCAATTTCGGGCGCTCGATATGAAAAAGGTAAAACAATTGCTGAAATCCCCAAAAATAGCTGACCTTCGAAATATTTACGAACCGAAAGATATGCGTGCACTCGGTTTTGAATATGTCGGAGTCGGAAGGTAGTTTACTCGGCTTTTGCCAGTCACAGTAAGCAATTATATTTAAATGCAAATTGGGCGAATGATTACTACAAATCGCCGACTGCCAACTAAAAGATATGTCTTACACATCAAAAATTTTAGTAACTGGCGGTGCTGGGTTTATTGGTTCCAATCTTACTGAAGAACTAGTAAAACGAGGCGCAAAAGTTACTGTGATAGATAATTTAGTTACCGGTTTTCGTGAAAACTTAGAGGAAATTAAAGGCGATTTTGATTTTATTGAAGGTGATATTAATAATGATAATAAACTTAAACAAGCTGTTGAAGGAGCCGAAGTAATTTTTCATCAAGCCGCTCTGCCGAGCGTTCCCCGCTCGGTTGAAAATCCTTTAGAAACACACGAAGCTTGTGTTAACGGGACATTTAAGGTGCTTCTTAAAGCAAAAGAAGCAAACGTCAGGCGAGTTGTTTATGCCGCTTCGAGCTCGGCTTATGGTAATCAGGAAATTTTGCCGAAAGAAGAAACAATGCTGCCGGAACCGCTTTCACCTTATGCGGCGGCAAAATTAATGGGCGAATATTACTGTCAGGTGTTCAACAATGTTTATGGATTAGAAACATTATGCCTCAGGTATTTTAATGTTTTTGGACCTCGCCAAAATCCTTCTTCTCAGTATTCAGGCGTTATTTCTCGTTTTGTTGACGCATTAATGTCAAACAAAACTCCAGTAATTTACGGTGATGGAGAAAATTCCAGAGATTTTACGTATATTGACAACGTAGTAGATGCAAACATAAAAGCCGCACAAACAACCGAAGGAATCGGTAAAGTTATCAATGTTGCTAACGGTGATAGAATCACTCTCAATGAACTTTTGGAAGTGTTAAAAAAAATCACTAACCAACTAGATGTGCAAGCTGATTACCAATCCGAACGTTCAGGTGACGTAAAACACTCACAAGCCAGCAATCAACGTGCAGTCGATTACCTCGATTACGAAAAATTAGTCGGTTTAGAAGAAGGTTTACGAAATACTGTAAGTTGGTGGAAACAAAGTAGATTTGCTATCTAATTCTCACTTCTTACTCAAAATAAAAAGGCTTGCAAAAAGTTTTGCAAGCCTTTTTATACTTTAAATTCTATTCTTCAAACATTTTATGTAAACTTTCTGTAAACGGAGCGCGCGCCACGCCTTTTTCTGTGATAATTGCATTAACTAAATCGTTTGGCGTCACGTCAAAGGCAAAATTACTGACCGAAATCCCTTCAGGGGCAAGTTGAATATCCTGAATATGCGTAATTTCACGAATGTTTCGTTCTTCAATCGGAATTTGCTCGCCTGTCGGACACTTTAGGTCAATCGTCGAAAGCGGCGCGGCAACGTAAAACGGAATATTGTTTGCCTTTGCCAAAACCGCCACCATATAAGTACCGATTTTGTTTGCCGTGTCGCCGTTCGCCGCTATTCTGTCGGCGCCGACAACAACCGCTTGTACTTTTCCCTTCTGCATCATATGACCGGACATACTGTCGGTAATGAGTGTGACAGGAATATCATCCTTGAGAAGCTCCCAAGCCGTCAGCCGTGCGCCTTGCAAGTAAGGACGAGTTTCGTCGGCAATTACGGAAATCTTTTTTCCTTGATTGACTGCTCCGCGAATCACGCCGAGCGCCGTTCCCCAAACTCCTCCGGTAGCGAGGGCACCGGCGTTGCAGTGCGTTAGAACTGTTGAATTGTCTTCAATCAGTTCGCCGCCGAATTTTGCGATAAGACGTTGCGATTCGATATCTTCTTCATGAATTGCTTTGGCGTCTTCAATTAAAATTTGTTTTATCTCGGAAACGGATTTGTTTTCTGTTTTAGCTTTTTGAAAAGTCCGCTTCATTCTGTCAATCGCCCAGAAAAGATTGACAGCAGTCGGGCGCGTTTTGCCCATTACTTCGCAGATATAATCAAATTCATCTTCCAAATCGACAACGTTTGTTCCGACAAAATTTTTTACGCCCAGAGCAACGCCGTAAGCGGCGGAAACGCCGATGGCAGGCGCGCCGCGGACGACCATATCTTTAATTCCGTCCGCAACTTCATTAAAAGAACGGAGCTTCAGCCATTTTTCCTCGTTTGGAAGAAGACGCTGATCAAGCATTTCAACTGATTCATCCGTCCACTTTACAGGTATAATCATTTAGATTTATTTTTCCTTTTCAATGTTTTGTTGAAATGATAAGAAATAAACTTTACTTAAGCAAAGACACTTCTAAACTAAATAAGAGACTGGCAAATTTTTTGTTTTCTCCGCCAAAGATTTGTTGTAAAATCTTGAAAAACCAGACATTGTTTCTTAATTTTATGAACGATACGAAAGCTACCGAATTTTGTTTAATTGTCGAAGGAAGTTACTTTACGGTTGAAGAAGCCAAACACGCTTTGTGTGACCCGTTTATCGAAGAATTTGTCGAAGAAACAGGCAAGTTCCGGATTCATAATTTTGATGATATTCAGGCAACAAACGGAATTTCGCTTGGCGATTTGGAAATAGAAATGCTCGAGGACGGCATATTTGAAATATCCTGTCGCACATCTCCTCAAATTCTCAATAAACACAAAGCCGAAAAGCTAGCCGAAACTTTACGTCGTCAAGCGATGTTTGATGAAATCAGCGTCGAACCTCTCGACTAAGTCTTTTACACAATTAAAATATACAACTTTATAAATATATCTTTATATAGGCGCACATGAAATTACTAGAAAAGATAAAAATTTAGATCGGTTAGATCCTCGGTAATATTTACAACTTTTTGTGTAAATGTATACCGCTTGCTTTGGGCTTCAATAATATACATTGCGCCTACCGGAACATCAGTGAATTGGTAGTAACCAAATGGATTGGTGATCGTTGTGCGAACCGCACCGCCGGCATCCGTTAAAGAAACACGCGCTTGCGGGATACCTCTGCGTCCTGACAAAACTTTGCCTGAAACCGTTGCCGATGCCGCTGTTGTTATATTTAATGTTCCCTTTGCCAATTCGCCGATATATGAAAGTGCGATATTGGTGAACTTTACAGCGTGGCTGGCATTATTGCCGCTTTGCGCAAGCGTGTCATTAGGCGTATGAATAGTCGGATTTGAATAAGGTCCTTCATACGTATAAGATGCAGCGAAACCTTTATTGTTCCACGAAGCGTGGTCAGAGCAGTATCCGCAAGAAGAATCGACAATCCCCAGCGATGGTTGATAAGTTTTAATTAAGTTGCGAAGAAATTCATTTTGTGGAGCGTTTGTTAAATCAGTAATTATTGCAATATCCAATGTCGAATTTGGACTTTTATAATTCGTCATATCGAGTTGCAAGACCCCGATGACATTTACTCCGCGCGATTGAAAATCGGCAGCAATCGCGTTTGACCCCACGAGACCAATTTCTTCCGCCGCGTAAGCCATAAATTTAACAGTTCGTTTCGGACGAAATTTTTTTTCGACTATCACGCGGATTGCTTCAGTCAAGTTCGCAATTCCCGAAGCATCATCATCAGCTCCAGGCGCATTTCCTGTCTGCCCGCCGCCGCTCCGATTTATTGAATCTTGATGAGCTCCAAGCACCACCACTTCATTTGGAAAAGTTGTTCCCTGCACGGTTAAAATAATTGACGGCTGCGGTGATGCGACAGCCGCATGATCGAAAAATTCAATTGTTATATCACTTCGTCCGGCAGCGAGTTCGGTCCATTTGTTTTTTATCCAGTTTGCCGAATTTAGTCCGCTCGGCTGATTATAGCGGCGGTTCGGAAAATCGGTTGAAAGTCGTGTAATAGTTTCCAGAATTTGCGATTCTAGCGTTGCGGCAATCATCGTATTGACGGTTGCCTGATTGTTAATCGTATATTCGACAAGTTGTTGGCTTGAATCAGCCCGTAAAGCTTCGTCAATCGAGAGACGAGCCGCATGAAATGTTTGGTGCGCCATAAAACCGGCGCATTTATTGAATTCTTCGTGCATATTTCTCGATAAATCGAGGATTTGCTCTTCATCCGCCTCAATGACAAACAATCCGCCGCGCTTTTCGACAATCTTTAAATCAAAACTGGAGCCTTTATTTTCAAAGACGTTTTGAATATGCCTAAACTCATTTTCATCAACGGTAATCCAGCGAGTTTGGAGAGACTTCGCCAACTTGCTATCTGTATTTTCCCCCGGCGGTTTCGACAAGACCAAACTACTTTGCTGATTTTGCGAATCTTTACTTGATTCCGCCAAAGAGTTTATTGAGCCAAAGATAATCGAAGTTATCGCAGTCAAAAAAATTGCCAGCACGAAGAATTGGAGATTAAGCTTTCGGTAGACGGATAAACGAGTCATATTAATAAACCTTTCTTTCAGGCACAGATGATTAATCTATGATAAGCAATTCAAATTATTTTGAATTCGGTTGTTGTCCACAAAAACACGTTGTCAAACTTAAGTTAGGAGGTAAACAAATTAATTAAAATATTAATTTGTTTAAGTGATTGTATCTACTATTATGAAGCGTATGCGTTTTATGTCAAGCAATTTTAAGTATCGTTAATATTGCAAATTGGGAAGTTTGCAGAAAATCAAATACATTTATACAATCCGAAAAATCCGAAGTTCCTGGTGCGGAATCATATTCTATCTCTAATGAATTGGAATATATTAATAAAAGATATCAACAGTTAAGGCAGGCTATAAAATAAATTTTCTTCACTTTAACTTTGATTGGCGCATACAATTTTGGTAATCAAATATTAAGTATGAACAAACACAAAAACAGGCTGAAGCGAAAATTTTTGCGAGAAAAAGTTGATAAAAAGTATGTCGGTTTTCACGTTTACCGTTCGGTCAATGAAAATCTGCCTTTTGTACTTTGGGAAAGATTGACGGACGCTCCCGTTCAGGACGGTAATTTTAATGACCAGGCCTCCGATCTCGGTCAGCGCTATTATTACAAGCTCACACAGGTTGACGCAGATGGTAATGAAAGCCTCCCCGTTACGCCGAAAAGCACTTTTACGGATCACGCCGGAAACCAATTTGAGCAAAACCCGTTAGTTGATTTTGCCGGTTACAACATTTACCGCTCCATTGATAAAGACGTGCCGCTCGGCGAATGGGAACGTCGCAACAAAGAGCTTTTACCAACCACGGAATTTAAGGATGAAGGCGTCGAGGCGGGCGAGATTTGTTTTTATTATGTCCGCGCCGTTGATTCGAAAGGAATTGAAAGCGCGCCGTCTGAAGTTGTGCGCGTCCTCAGAAAATAAACGCAATTTTTCTGCACAAAAGTTTTTTGTAGATTCATTCGCTAACAACTAATAACAACCCATCATTGCTTTTTAACTTTTAAATTTAAACCAACATACTAATTTCCCATCTGATTTTCTGAATGCTATTCTAAAACAAATTTTTGGTGGAGGTTATTCTGATGGTTAAAAAAGCATTATTTGTTCGTTTGAAAGCGAAAGCGGGAAAGGAAGCGGAAGTTGAAGAATTCTTAAACGGCGGTTTGGGATTAGTTCAGCAAGAGCCTTTAACGACGGTTTGGTATGCACTCAAATTTGACGATTCGACGTTTGGCATCTTTGATGCGTTTGATGGTGAAGAGGGACGTGACGCCCATCTCAATGGTCAAGTCGCTGCGGCACTGATGGCAAAAGCCGGCGAACTTCTCGCCGAAGCGCCGAAGATTGAAAAGGTTGATGTGCTGACAGCAAAATAAAGTCGATCATTCAGCGAAAAAAACGAAAGGTGATTTTCAAGCAAATCGCCTTTTAACTTTTTTGAAATACTTTGTTGCGATGATTCACTTATCTTTCGAACCAGAAATTCCGCTCGCGCCATTAACAAAGCTCATAAAACTAAAATATAATTTTATGCATCTAAAACTGCATAACAGGAATTCTGCCGCGTGCAGAATTTCATAAAATTTTTGAGGAGAACAAATGAACTCAACATACGATTTAAATTCATCTTACACAGTTTCCGAAGCGCTACCGGAAGAACGCGCTTCATTTATCCGCCGGACATATCTGCATCTGGCAGGCGCGCTTCTGGTGTTTGCTTTGATGGAAACGTATCTAGTGATGTCCGGCGCGGGTGCGGCAATTGCACAGACAATG
>JALZOH010000114.1 GCA_030857305.1 Acidobacteriota bacterium | reverse complement strand
ATCTTCCTCAAATGAAAGCAAACTTGAAACGAAAATTAACAATTTTCCGCCCGCGCCCATAGCGGTTACGACAGCAGACATCAAGGCTTTAGACGAATCTACGTTTAAGATTGAAGATAAAAAGGGGAAAATTCTGCTCCTCAATCTCTGGGCAACCTGGTGCGGTCCGTGTCGGGCTGAAATGCCCGAACTCGTCGCTATGCAGGAAAAATATAAAGACCAAAATTTTGAAATTATCGGGTTAAATACTGATGATGAAACTCCCGAAGAAGTAAAGATGTTTGTCGAAACAATGAAATTGAATTATACAATCGCCTGGACCGACGATAAGTTGATGAGTGAGTTATTGAAATTGAGTAAATTTAACGGAATTCCGCAAACTTTTGTGATTGACCGGGAAGGACATCTGCGGGGAGTATTTGTCGGCGGCGGTCCAAAAGTGGTTAATCAGTTGAAAGAATTAGTTGACAAGACTGTTAATGAATCTTAATCAAATTTTAACCGGAGTAAAATAAATTTTCTAACTTGTTTGTTTTTCCAGCACTTTCGGTTCGACTAAAATCGTTTTAAAGCTTGCCAAGCTAACCAATCCGGCGCCTGCGCCTTTCGGCTTATTGACAAATTTTTTCTGCGTGTAATGCACGGCAACTTTCCCCTGACTTCTGGCTTGGCTGAAAAAAGCGGCAATTTCGGCGGCTTCAAGTAAAGTTTTTTGCGGAATCTCGTTTCTGTTCGGATTTTTAACAATTACATGCGAACCCGGATAATCAGCCGCGTGAAGCCATAAATCCGCGCTGCGCGCCACACGGAACGTTAAAAAATCATTGTCTTTTGCGCCTTTTCCGACCAGAATATCGAATCCATCAGACGAAACATATTGTTTCGCGCCCTTAAAATTCTCAGTTTGCTTTTCCTTGGGTTTGACCGGAATCTTTTCAATTTTCGCGCCAGAAAAATCTGCTATCAAATTTTCATCTTTCTCCTCGATTGCTTGCTCGAGCCATAGACGTTTTTGGGTCAAATCTGTAAGTTCTTTGTTTACAATTTCCAAACGTTTTGATATTTCCGTCTGAGCGTTGCGGGCTTTTGTATAGCGTTTGAAAAATTTTTCTGCGGCTTCGGTCAGAGTTTGATTTTCGTCGATTTCAACTTCAACCGTCGGCGTTGAGTCCTGGTAGTAATCAATCACCAAAACCTTTTCACCTTCGCGCATGGCAGTCGCCAAATTTGCTAAAAGCAAATCCCCAAATCGTTTCCATGCTTCGGCATCACCGTGATTTTCCAGGTCTTGTTTGAGTTTTTTTACTAATTTCGTGCGTTTAGAAGTTTCCTGCTTTATTTTATTGCGGGCGGCGTTTGCTTTTGCTTGAAAAGTCTTCTCGACTTCAATTTCTAAATAATGCGTGTCAATCGCTTCGGATAAAGTATTAAATTTGGCTTGTGGGAATATTCCCGCATCCCTTTCACGTTGATGAGTTTCCTCATTTCGTTTTTCAGGCGGAGCATACAGGTCGCCGACTTCTTGCCCGGCGCCGGCGGTTTCACGAAGCGTGTCAAGCACAAAATTATTTTTATCGAGCAGGAAAACATTGGCGGAACGACCCGTCAATTGAATTACCATTGAGCAATTTTCAGCTTGTCCGAGTTCATTGGACGAGGAAAAGATCAGCCGCAGAATCCGTTCGTTTGCTACTTTACTAATTTTTTGCAAAATAGCATTCGACAAACGGCTGCGGAGAAGGGAAACAAACGGAGAGGAATTTTTGGCTTGTTTTTCGAGGTCACGCAAACGCCTCTTAATCAAAAAAGCGCGCGGTGCGGACGGCTCAACACTAATCAAAAGATATTGTAAATCTGAAAGGCGAAAGTCAATTGCTAATTGAAAACGAGAAAGTGGAAAAATTTTGCCGAACTTTTTTCCAACCAGATAGGTTTCCAGTTCGTCGCAGATTGCTTGTAAGGTAGTTTCGTTCACAACATAAAATTTGAGATTCAACATTCAAATTCTTTAACTTCGAATCAAAAATTTTGAATGTTGAATTACTCTTCTCTGATGACAATTGTTCGCGAAACTAAATCGTGCGCGGCACGTTTCTCTTCATTAAAAGCCAGCGTCAAAAATCCTATGCCGCCGAATGCCAGCGATAAAATATAGAGCGATGAACTGACCGCCGCTTGATGAAGCGTTGGATAATTATCTCCTTCTATATCAATAACTTCTAAGGAAAAAAGTCGCATTCCAAATGTCTTGCCATAATAGCCAATTGCCGTTGTTAAATAAGCAAACATAACAACCGCCCAAGTTGCCAAAAAGCCTGCAACTCCGGCAAATGACCACCAATTGCCGCCCCAAAGCAGGAATGGCGAGAGAAGGATCAAACTGACGAACAAGCCGATTATTAAATCAAAAAGTCCGGCGTTAAAACGCATTGCAATCGGCGCGCAGTCATCATAGTATTCAATTTCATCTTCGGCGGCAATGATTTCATTGGAGGTTGCCGGTTCTTTGGGCAATTTAATAATTTCATCGGGTTTAATAACCGTATTTTTAATTTCAACTTTCCTATCAATTTTTAGGACTTCTTTGACTGAAACTGGAGGGTGTTTTTCAAAACTTGTGGAAATTTTTGCCGCTTTCGGAATTGAGGGCAACTTATTGGTATCTAAATCCTCTGCTTCCTTTTTTACAGGTGTTGCGAGTTTTGGTTTGGAAGAAATACAAACCGATGGATTAATTTGTGCTTTTTTGGCACCGGTATCTTCGGTTTTAGCAGCGATATAAAAAGGATAATTTTTGTTCGGCGCAGAAGAAGACACTGAAGGAGAACTAAAAACTTCTTTCTTTTCTTCAACCAGAAACTGTTGGCGTGAATCTTTGATGCGCTGTAACGCGCTCGCTAACGTTGGATTAGGTGTCTGACTTTGTTCTGAATTTTCGGCAGGGTGAGACTTTAAGGCGATTGCTCCTCTCGTGATTAATTGGGGAGACTGGGCTGGCGGCGAAGGATGTTTGCCTATTTCAGAACCGCTCCGTTCGTTACGCTGGCGAATTGTATTTTGCAATTGCAAACGCCACTCGGGCAAAGTTGCATTTTTGCTGTGAAATTCAATTAATGTCGGATTAGTCGGATTTGAAACTAGCTCCGACGTATTTGTCTTGGCAACGACCGATTTCTGCATTTCAACATTGACAGCTTGTTCGACCGTGCTAGCAGTCACTGAAGAGTCTGCTTTTTTATCAACGTTAAGCGGCTTGGCAAGACAAGATACTTTTGTTTTTAACTCCTCACGGACTGAATCGTTAATCATCGCTCCGCAACTCGGACAGATTGACAATGTTAAAGCATTATTTCGATTGCAAACTGGACAATTCATAGCTTTGAAAAAATCGGAAATTTTTGGATTTAAGGAAAACGAATTGAAACGAAAACTTTGGGGATAATATCAGAAGTTACTTTAACTAGTCAATAGTAAATTGCGGTATAATAAGGAATTTTCAACTCCTTCTGCTTTATTGTTTGAGATAAAGGATTTTCGGTTGAAGGAGAGAAGCCGATTTATAACGGTTTTCTTCCTGCAAAACCTTCTTTTTCTTCGTGCCACCACTGGATTCTATCTTTTTCACCAAGCTGCCAGCAAAGCAAAATGACACGCTCCTCCCTTAAACTCGGAAAATCAATCAAACCGCGAGAATAGTCTTTAAGTCTAATTCCAAGCTCATACAATTCAGTGGTTATTTTGCCAATTTCGTAAAGAGATTTAACATAAATCGGACCGCTCTCAATACCGCCGCCGCCGAGCTCTGCCGACATTGCAGCTGCTTTCACCGATTCGCGTAGAAGCGCGACCTGTCTATACAGAATCTTTATTTTTTCCAATTTAGGTCGAACGATTGGGATTAAATCGTCTGCTTCTTCGACTGTGAAAAGTATCATCTTTCATCTGTGACTCGCACCATTCCCGAGTAGTTTTCTGTTTCTTCGTCTGCGTAGTCCGGCTCGTATGAAATTTCATTTGAACCGGGAGAAAAATTCTCGCCAGCCGTCGATAGCAAAATCTTCGGTGAAGATATTTCCTCCGGCGGAATAAACGAAGGAATGTCGTAAGTTCCGCTCTGCGAAATATCTTTGCGCACGAGTTCGGCAATATCGCCTAAATCAATAAAAAAATCAGCGACATCAATCAGGCGCGGCGCGGTATTTGAACGAAAACCGGCGACTTCGACGCGGCACCCTTTATAAGCAACCGCGTTGAGAGCATAGACAAAATCTTCATCACCCGAAACTAAAACTGCCGTATCATATCGCCCCGCAAGGCTAAGCATATCAACCGCTATTTCAACATCAAGATTTGCTTTGCGGGTGCCGTCATAAAAGGTTTTAAGTTCTTTTTGGATCACCCGAAAGCCGTTGCGCCGCATCCACAAAAGAAAACCCTGTTGACGTTCAGCTCCGGCATCGACTCCCGTATAAAAAAATGCGCGAAGCAGTCGTCCGTCGCCCAGCAGAACGCGCAAAAGTTTATTGTAATCAATGTCAATATTATGAAAACGGGCGGCGTGAAATAGATTGTTTCCGTCAATAAAAACTGCTACCCGCCCACGATGTCCGAATTTCCAGGACGGGTTGGTACTCATATCAAAATGCATTATTCAACCTTCTCTTTCTAAAAATTATTTTAAATAAATGTGAATTGCAGTCAGAGTTTTAAGTCAGAAGGAGAAAATTTTTAGTTTTAACAAATTCAAAATTTTTGAAAGTTCTACCGCACACAGATGTATAATCAGCAATAAGTTGTCTTAATTAATAGTAATTTAATATTGTGCAAAAATACTTTAAATAAAGTTATAAAAGCTTTTGTTTCCTTTTTCTTAAAATTCAAACGCAATTTTATTAATAATAGATAATTATAGTTTGCCTTGTCCCGTATCTATCGGTCAAGCGATTAACTAAACAAAATATTCGACTTTCAACAGATAAGAAAAAATATGAAAAGAGAAGCTAATAAAAATTTATTCTGACTAACAGTTTTAAAATTTATGGATTTAAACAAATAAAATTATTAAGATTGAGACGTTCATCGGCGGATTATGATTAGTCGAAGTTTACACATTGTGCGAAGCCGCAGTGAATTCTTTTATGAAAAAACAAGTTAAATTTGAAAGTCGAGAGTCAAAAGTCGAAAGTCGGAAGAAAGAAAATACCAAAATAAAACATGAAAATGTTTCTTCAAATATTTCTCCGCTCCATACTCCTCACTCTCCGATAATTTACGGTGTTTTACCTATTTTGGAAGCCTTGCGCGCCGAAACTCGAAAGATTGAAAAAATTTTTGTCGTCGAAGGCGCAAACGAAAAGCGTCTGATTAATATTTTAAGTTTGGCAAAGCAAAATGGTATTTCGTTTCAAAAAATTCCGCGAGATAATTTATCGAAATTCACGGGCGAAAACGTTAATCATCAAGGCATCATTGCCCTAGTTGCTTCGGCTGAATATTTCGATGCCGATAAATTAATTGATAGAATTGTGAGTCGAGAGAATTCTCTGAGCGTGATTTTAGACGGCGTAGAAGACCCTCGTAATCTAGGAGCGATTCTCCGAGTTGTCGAATGCGTCGGCGCTGACGGCGTATTTATTCCCGACCGCCGCGCGGTTGGTTTGACCGAAACAGTCGCCAAATCTTCGGCAGGTGCTACCGAATATGTTAAAGTTGCCAAAGTTGCGAACATAAATCGTCTGATCGACAAACTCAAAGAAAACAACGTTTGGGTAATCGGAACAAGTGCTGACGCAAAAATGAATTATGACGATTGGGATTGGAAGCAATCAACGGCTTTAGTTTTAGGCGGCGAAGGCAGAGGGCTTCATCGCCTGGTAGCAGAAAAGTGCGATGTTCTGGTAAAAATTCCGCTTCTCGGAAAAATAGAATCCTTGAACGTTTCGGTCGCCGCCGGCGTAATACTTTTTGAAGCAATTAGACAGAGAGTTCAAGGCTCATAAAAATTCTAAAAACTGAGCTTGAACTTCGAGCAAAAAAAATTTGAGCTGAAAGGAAAATTATGTTTTGTCCGAAATGTGGAACGAAAAACCCGGATAGCGGCAAATTCTGCCGCAGTTGCGGAACTGATTTAGAAACCGTTTCCGATGTATTAACCGGTAAGTTAAACTCAAAATCGCGAGCTATAGGTATGATTCAGCCGATCAAGCCGATAGATTTGATGAACTGTAAAAGCAAATCCGTGAGTTGGGAAAACGCGTTGGGAAAACTCTTTATGGGAATTGCTTTTTTAGTAATATCGATTGCTCTGGCTTTTTCCGCAATGGGAAGAGGTTGGTGGTTTTGGATGCTGATTCCGGCTTTTTCAATGCTGGGCGCGGGAATAGCGCAAATTATTCAGCTACAAAAAAACGAAAAAAGAATGATTCCGGTCAGGCTGCAAGAAAACCAGAATAATTTGAAAGAAGAATTAAAAGCTCAACTTCCGCCTCAGCAGACTGAATATGTAAAGCCGCAAAATTCGATTTACGATACGGGAGAGCTCGTCCCGCCAAGCGTTGTCGAAGGAACGACGCGCCATTTAGAAATAAATCGAGAAAGCGAAACAATGACTTTACCGAAAAAAGAGAATTTTTAAAAATTATTAAATTGTTTTGGAAAATTATATTCGTCAAATGACAATTTGAATTTCTAAAATAATCAAATTATCTTCTTACCACAACTCTTCCGCTCGAAGCGTTTCCGTTGGCGTCGAAGACACGCAGTGTAATTGTATTTTCACCGGTGTCTTTCAAAAGAATATCCAAAGTATAACGTTCCTTGAGGCTGTCGGAAATACCGTCGTCGGCATAAACTTCGCGCCAGTCGCTTCCGTTCACGCTGAATTCGGCTTTTTGCAGAAAGCTTGAAGTTTCCGTTGCTTCAAAAGTAATTCGCGCCTTATCACCGGAAACTTGCGGCGTTCCAATTGTAGAGACGCTTGGCAAAGCATTGTCAATGTCGAACGGTTCGCTGATTTTTTCCCCGGTTAAATATTGCGAAACCGGATTTGAAGGTGAATCTTTGGCGATAATTTTGAAAATATAACGCCCGTCTGACAAAGATAAACTG
>JALZOH010000537.1 GCA_030857305.1 Acidobacteriota bacterium | reverse complement strand
TTAGCAATCGTTCTGCAGGGCGGAGTTTTTGCGCGTCTGGTCGAAAAATTCGGTGAAATCTGGCTTGTGGTCGTCGGAAGTTTTCTGCTTGTGGGAAGTTTCTTCGCCGTTCCGTTTGTCGGACCTGAAACGGGTGGTTTAACGGCTTTGCTCATCGGAATCGCGTTCTTTTCCATCGGCAATTCGCTGTCATCGCCCGCGCTGACCAGTATCGCTTCAAAGGAAGCGCACGATGAAGCGCAAGGCAAAGTTTTGGGAATCCTGCAGTCGGCGGCAAGTCTCGCGCGAGCAATCGGACCAGCACTTTCGGCGTTTTTACTTTACAGCGCGACCGCTCCGGATAATATTTCCGACTACACGCTCTATTTAACTTTTTGGACGGCTTCAGCAATTATGCTTGTGGCGTTTCTGATGGCGATTTATTTTGCAAAAACCGAAAAGCGACAAACTTTGGCTTAAGGTTTTAGCCACGAAATATACAAATATCACTAATGAAAGATTTATTTGTGTTCATCGGCGCTTATTAGCAGTTAATTCTTCTGAAACAACTTAATAATCTTTGTGTTTCTGTGGTAAATATAAAAATATGAAAAGAGTAATCGGTATCGGCGGTATATTTTTCAAAGCGAACAACCCGAAGAAACTTGCCGTGTGGTATAAAAAGCATCTCGGCATTGATTTTGGCGGTAAGACTTATTCCGATTTCCAGTTTCAGGAAAAAGAAAAAGGCTGGACGGCGTTTTCGCTTTTCAAGCAGGATACGCAGTATTTCGATCCTTCCGCAAAAGAATTTATGTTCAATCTTCGCGTCGATAATTTGGACGCGCTCCTGGAAATTTTGCGCGCGGAAGGCGTTCACGTCTTTAGCGAACGAGAAGACGGTGATTACGGAAAATTCGGCTGGATTTTAGACATTGAAGGCAACAAAATCGAACTCTGGGAGCCGGTTGAATAATTTTTAATAATTAATAATCTTGTCTCTGATTTTATTGGGTTTTGTTTTCTTTCTTTTAATTTTTATAATCCAAATTTTATCGTAATCAGATTCAGCCAGAGTTTTATATTTATCTTGTTTGACCAGCAGATTAGCCAACGCGGGTGTTGTGTTGCTGTGTCCGACAACAACGATTCTCTTTAATTTCCCCGAGGTTATCAGGTCGGCGAGTTGATTCAGATTTTGCGGGTTGTAAATTAAAATCATCCGCCTTCCTTTGCTCGCCAGCGGTCTCACCGTCGCTCTTGTCCGTACAAAGTTTGTCGAATAAATCGCGTCGGGGCGGTATTTGTTTATAATCTCTACAAGTTTTTGCGCTCGTAATTTTCCTTCCGCCGAAATGTCTGGATTTGCAGTGTCAGCATTTTCCGAAATGTCTTTCTCAGCGTGCCGCAACAAAATTACGGTTAGTTTTCTATGTTGAGCAAAAACGCTGTCGCCTGCAAACGTAAAAAGAAATAGTACAAATAAAAGAGAAACGAGAATTTTCATATCATCAAATATGCACCGGATATAAAGTTAAGAACAATAATTCTACATAAATTCAACAAAAGACTAAACAGACATCTTGCTCGGATTCAAAATGCTAATTTTACCCGTAAGCATCCTGTCGATGACGAATTGCAACAATGTCGATAACCTTACCGTTATTATCAATTGAATAAATGACGCGATAACCGCCGATTCTGATTCGCCAAAGGTTTGTAAAGCCTTGCAATTTGCGGCAACCGCTTGGGTGCGGTTCGGTGATCAATGCTTCGATTTTGGGAAAGATTCTTTGGACGACAGAATCAGGCAGGGCTTCCAGTTCCTTGCGGGCGGAACGTGTAAAGGTTATCGAATAATCAACCACTAGATTTTGCCTTTTCGGGCGAGAAGTTTTCTAACCGATTCCAAAGATTCGCGCGGTTCGTTTTCACGGTTTTTGACAGTCAAGCCATCGTAAAAATCTTCCCAGAGTTCACCGTGTTTCTTTAAATCAATCATCACGGCAACACGTTTGCCATCTTCATTTGTTACATAATTTATTCCCTGCATAATTTGCTCCTTTAACTGAATTTTATCACAAATATTTCTAATTCAAACAGACATCTTGCTCGGATTCAAAACGCCGAACGGAGTCGAAAAATTTTTATATCTCCAGATTCCGATATATTTCGCGCCGGTG
>JALZOH010000113.1 GCA_030857305.1 Acidobacteriota bacterium | reverse complement strand
GAATATGCGCGATCAATACGGCAATGGCGTGTGTCTGATTGTCGGCGTCTATGATTTAGTTGATCGTAAAAACGGTAAAACGCTTCGTTATCCTGACCCGCAGAGTTTTCAGCCGGATCCGTACGAACCCGTTCCTCCCGTTTCGGAAGAAGAATACCAGCCTGAACCTCCAAAAATCGGTTTAACTACCGAAGGCGCAGGAAGTCCGGTTGAATATGATTTTATCGGAACGGGTTTTCACGTTGGAAACGGCTATATCATTACGAATCGCCACGTCGTCCAGCCGTGGGAAGAAGATAATCTGGTCAAACAAATGATGAAGGACGCGGGCGGACGGGCGCGCGTTAAGAGATTGGTTATTTATTTTCCAAACTTTCCGCAGCCTTTTCCTCTCAAAACTCGTCAGGTCGGCACGCGCGAAGATTTAGCTATTGCTTCAATCGATCCAAATTTTGTTTCCCCTGACATTCCTGTTTTACCTATGGAAACGGATTCCGAAGCCGCTTCTATCGGGAAAACGGTAGTGACTATGGGCTATCCAAATGGACCCGACAGGCTTTTGGCAATGGTTGACGATGCGGAAGCCAAGTTAATCAATTCAAGATTCGGCGGGTCGCGGCAAGCTTTAATAAATTTTTTGGCGCAGTCGCGCAAAATTGTACCTCTGACCACGCAGGGTGCAATAACCGATTTGGATACAAGACGCATTGTTCACGACGCCAAAACGGCTGAGGGCGGTTCGGGCGCGCCGCTGTTCGGGCAGACGGGTAAAGTTATCGGTGTCAATTTCGGGGTTTTTACTGCAAGTAATGCGGCAAATATGGCTGTGCCGGTTAGCTTTGCGATTGTTTTACTGCACCGAGCAGGGTGGAAATCACCTGAAGAAATGAAAAACGAAGCCGAAAAACAAAAAAACGGAGCGCCAAATATCGACTTGAACGCGTCCGCACGATTAGCGAATACAAGCGGTGCGAGCGATTCGCCAAAGTAAAGCGTTTATGCCCCGCTTCAATCAAATGTGCAGACATTTTCAAGTTTACATCAGCGAAGATTGCATGAAATCAAAAAATGGATAATTTAGTTTTTTCAAATATGATGCATCGCCCGGCACGCACAATCGTGAGTGTTTTGGGAATCTCGGTCGGCGTTTTGCTGATTGTTTTTACCGTCGGTTTGACCAACGGTTCAATGAGAGAAAGGGCGACGCGAGAAGCAAACGTCGGCGCGGAAATAATGTTTCGCCCGCCCGGAGCGATCGGGTTTAGCGGCTCGGATTCGTTTCGCCTTCCCGTTTCGCTAAAAAACGAGTTAGACCAGGTTGAAGGCGTACAAACAGCGATTCCAATCGGTCAAACATCGGTCAAAGCCGATACCAATACCGGAAATCGTCTGATTGACGGCATAGATTTCGACCAATACGCCCCGGTTGCCGGTCTGCAAGTTGTGGAAGGTCGGACGTTTACCGCTAATAGCGATGAAGCGATTATTGACACCGGTTTTCAAATTCAAAAAAATCTAAAACTTGGCGACACGATTAATATTTGGGAGCGAAACTTTACCATCGTCGGGACATATGAACCGGCTGGCGGCGCGCGAATTAAAATTTCACTGCCGACAATGCAAAAACAACTCGGTGGTGAAGAAAAGGTGACTGCATTTCTAATCAAAATTAAAGACGGCTTTAGCGTTGAACAAGTCGGGGACAATCTTCATCATAAATTTCCTGAAAATCAAATCGCGCCGTTTAAGGATTTAGAAGAGCTTTATATGTCAGGAATGCCCGCGCTCAATGTTTTTCTCAACGTCATCGTCGGAGTCGCCGCTACGATCAGCGCGCTGGTGATTTTGCTGACGATGTACACGACTGTAACCGAGAGAACCAGACAAATCGGCATTATGAAATCTCTCGGCATGGCAAACGCTTCGATTGCGTGGATTATTGCTCAGGAAGCGTTGTTGATTAGTTTTTTCGGGATTGTCACCGGAATCCTTCTGACTTTTATCCTTCGTTTTCTGTTGACGAAAATTACAACTTTAGAAGTTGAAATCAGTCTGACGGTGGTAATAATTACATTTGTGGTCGGTCTCATCGGCGGAGCCCTGGGCGCGCTTTATCCGGCGATGCGCGCCGCCCGGCTCGATGCGGTCGAGGCTTTGAGTTACGAGTAAATTTTAATTTCAATCTTGATGTCCGATTTTTGCAATCGGCTCATTCTCGGCGTTTATAACAGTTTGTTCCGCCATAAACATTTTTTCGCCGATCATAAAATTTTTCTCAACGTCCGCCGAATTTTCAAATTTGTTGTTTTGGCGCGGCAAAAGAAAAGCAACCAGCAATGCCAATGCCGAAAAACCTCCGCCTAGCCAGAAAACGCGGTTAACCGAGCCTGCCATTGCCGTTTGCAAAATTTCCAAAGTTTCGTTTGGAAGATTAGCTTTTGCCTGCGGGTCGATCAATGCATTCGGATTGCCGGCAAATTCTGCCGCGCTCTCAATTGTCAAATTACTATTTCCGCTCTGCGCGACTTTTTTAAGTTCGGCTGCGAGTCCGGCGGTTAAAAATGCGCCCATTATTGCAACACCGAATGCGCCGCCGATTGCCCTGGAAAATTGATTGAGAGAAGTCACTACGCCGAGTTTTGTGCGTTCCACCGCTTGCTGAACGGCGATTAAAAGCGTCAGCATCGTTAATCCCAAGCCTGCCCCGATTAAAACCAAATCAGCATACAGCCAAAATCTTGCGGTTTCTCGCTGAAACAAAGCAAGCAAAACGAATCCGACGGTTAAAATGATAAAACCGACGATAGTTATCGCTCGATAACCGACTTTCAAAAGCAGGCGTCCGCCGACGACTGACATTAAAACCCAACTGAGCATCAGTGGAGTTAAAAGCGAACCGGCTTCGGTTGCCGTCAAACCTAACGCGCCTTGAGCAAACAGAGGTACGAATGAAATTGCCCCGAACATCGCTACGCCCGCCAAAAAACCTGCGGCGACAGCAACCGAAACTGTTCGATTGCGAAAAAGCTCAAACGGAATCACCGGGTCTTTCGCCCTTTTTTCTACTAAAAAGAAAATCAGCAATAAAACTGTCGCAGCGGCGAGAATCAAAAGATTAGTCGGCGAGAAAAGTGTTGCCAAAGACGCGCCGCCTTCAACCAACGCCAACATCAGCAAACTGATTGCCAACATCAAGAGTCCCGCTCCGGCATAATCAATCGTCGGATTTTCGTGCTGTTTCGGCTCTTTGAGTGCCAGACCGATAATTAATGCCGCGAGGATTCCGATTGGCAAATTAATAAAAAATACCCAGCGCCACGAGATTTGGTCAGTAATAAACCCTCCGATAACCGGACCGATAACGCTTGACAGTCCCCAAACCCCGCTAAAATACGCCTGCATTTTTGCGCGTTCCCGCAAAGTAAAAATGTCGCCGATAATTGTCATTGCGAGCGGAACGAGCGCGCCCGCGCCCAAGCCTTGAATAGCACGGAAAATAATCAATTGAGTCATCGAGGCTGAAAAGCCCGAAAGCAAAGTACCGAGTAAAAATACGCCGATTCCGATTTGATACAAAAGCCTTCGCCCGTATAAATCAGACAGTTTTCCCCAGACGGGAACGGTTACGGTTGAAGTTACGAGATATGCCGAAAATACCCAACTGTAATGATTGATTCCGCCGAGCGAAGCAATAACCGTCGGCATCGCTGTTCCGACAACCGTTGCTTCCAATGCAGCGATAAACATTCCGGTCATCAGACCCGCCGTTACCGCCCAGCGGCGACGCGAAGACATCTCGAGCAGCGGTTTATCGCTATCAACTGTCTGCGTTTCTGAAATTTCTTCCACCCTTATTCGTATCCTCTTTTATTCAAATCTTTTACAATTGTAATTTGTCATCTTAGATAGTCAACGACACCAAATCATTTGCCGAAAGCTTCCCTGTCCTTTTCACCAAGTTCACCGATTTTTAACATTAAAAAATCCGCAATTTCCTTATGTGTTCTGAGTCTGTCGCTCTTTTCATAAAACTCCAGTAAATTTATCGGCTCGCCAAACCAAATTCTCACTTTTTCGCCGCCCGTCCAATTTCCAAAAATTTGTTTCGGCAAATCATTACCGAGTCCGGCGATAAAAACCGGAACGATTTGCGGACGTGATGCCATAATTATTTTGCCAATGCCTGGCTGCGCAGGAAGAAAATTGTAGGCGTCATCCGACAAATTGCGTTTTCCTTCCGGGTGAAATCCAATGACGTTTGATCCTCTTTCCGAACAAAGCTCGATAAGGCGGCGCATCGAAAATTTATCGAATTCGCGTTTTTTTATTTCTTTATCTTCGCGAAAAAACGGCGGATACATCGCCCACCAGCCCATTATCAAGTTGACCAACCAGCCGAGCGGAGACGAATAAAAAAACTTAGCCCTGACGGGGAAAAAGAGTTTAATCGGACGCTTTGTGCGGCGAAAAATTACGCTTGAGACCGTATATAAATCGAAAAACGAACGGTGATTGGCAACCAGCAGTAGAGGCTTTTCGGTTGAAGTTCGCTCAACATTCTCCAGCCCGAAGACATTCATCAAATTATAAGTCGCCAGATAAATCCATAACGAACCGATGTGTCGCTGGCAAAAAGTCCAAAAACTTTTCCAGGCGCCTTTGTTCATTTTGTCGGTTAAACGGAAACCGATTTTTTCAGTCAAACTCAAGGCGGAAATTTCTTTTACAGTCGGCACAAGAGTCGGCTTAAAATCTTTTTGTTCAAGGGTTTGCGATTTATTAATTTCCAATATTTTTTCGTCGTTCATTGATTGAATAAATCAGGCTGGAAAGAATTTATAAAACCGGGCAAAACTTATTTTTCTGCTTGATCAAGCTCTCTTTCTATTTCTCTTCTAATTTCATCATCCATCTTTGCGGATTCGAGCGCGAGCGGTAATTCGGAGGTTCGCGCTGAAAGCTTTTTGAGCGCAAGTTCAGTGTCAGCCAGATTTGTCCCACGTCTCGATGCGGCATCGATCATCTGTACGCGGGTTTGCGCTTCAGTCAGCATTTCTTCAGCTTCGGTCTTTATTTTGTTGAGCTTGGAAGCGTCCGACTTTAATTCTTCCTGCAAGGACGAAGAATTTTCCGACTTCAAATACTTCAATTTATTTTGCCGCCTGTTGACCAGAAGAAGCTCGGTCTTTGTTGATTTCAAAATTCGCGCGGCGGTCATTCGCGCGGCGAGTGTATCGCGAAAAGCATCGGCAAGCAGCAAATTTTTACTTTCAATTTCCCTGAGAGAATTTTTTTCAGCCGTCGTCAGTTCGTTCTTAAACCACTCAACTTCGTGCGCTTTAATACCGTCAACGGCGATCCGTTCTCTGATTTTTGTCAGCCATTTCGAGCGGTAGAACATAATTCCGCCGGTCATCATCAAACCGAAAACAAAACCAATAACCAGCGAAATCAAGCTCAAAAAAAAGAATGAAGCAGCTGCCGGGGGAGTTGACCCAAAAACAAAAAATAAAATAAAAAAGAAGAGCGCGGGAATGACTGAAAGCAATATGGGGGAAGTCCACGCGCCGTATTTCAATAATTTATCCTTGGCTAAATCTTTGCGCGTAACTTCGTATCTCGGCTCTAATTCGTTCATATTTATGGCTTTACTCTACAAACTCTGCAAACTTTATTCAAACTTGAGTCATCAAAAACCTTTAGACTGACGATAAAAATATAATATCATTACGAAAAACGATTTTATCGAAATGCAGGAAATGTCTTTATGCGAAAAAAAACCGGTCTAAAACCACTCTCAATTCTTTTGTTGGCATTAACTTTTTCTGTTTCCCCCGTGGCTCAAAGTCAAAGTGAAAACGTTCAACAAAAGCAGAAAGTTCGGACAGTCACCATTCCAATTTCAATTTTTACAAAAAAAGAGCTGCGAGCAAATCAAGCGGAAGAATTAGTGCAGGCAGGAAACATAATCGTCAAGGAAAACGGCGAAGAGCAAGTTATTTTATCAATCAGAAGCGTGACTAACGCGCCGCTCGCGCTAGCAGTTTTGATTCAGGACGGTCTTTCTTCAAACGCCAATTTGCAATTAAAAGACATTGCTAATTTTATCAGGAGTTTGCCGAGGGGCTCGCGCGTAATGGTTGCATATTTGCGCGGCGGGACATTTCAGATTAGACAAAAATTTACTGAGGATTTGGAAAAAGCTGCCAAATCTCTGCGTATCGTTGTTAGTAATTCTGCTGTTGCGCCGAGCAGTCCGTATGAGGGCGTCGATGATGCGCTGAAAAGGTTTGACGCTTTGCCTGCCGGAAGACGCGCAATTTTGCTGATTTCCGACGGCTTAGATGCGTCCCGCGGCGTTGAAAGTTCTTCTCCATCGCAAAGTCTTGATCTTGAACAATCTATTCTTAAAGCACAAAGAAAAAGCGTGGCGGTTTATTCGATTTATAACGCGGCGACTTTGACCGACAATGGCAATTCCAGATTAATAATGAACGGGCAGGGTTCGCTCAATCGAATTTCAGAGGAAACGGGCGGGCGGGCGTTTTTTCAAGGATCAAGTTCCCCGATTTCTTTTTCTCGGTTTTTTGACGAATTAGATCTGCTGCTCGATCGTCAATTTGCCTTGACATACCTTTCAACTCACATAAAAAAAGGCTACTACAAAACCAAAGTCAACAGCACCAACCCTGACATAAAAATTGAACATCCGCAGGGTTACTTCTATAAATAATTTGTCTGGGAAACAAAGATAATAGACAGAAAAGAATTTTTTTGTAAATTAAATTCGCGCATTACAAACCGCGCAAATTCTGACATCTTCCTTAATCAACAAACCAATCCAAAAAAGCGGAAAAAATGTAACCATCAAAATGGCAAAAACGATCCAGCCCGCCTTGGAAACCTTCCTGACAAGTTTCGGATAAAATTGACTCGAGCAGCGCGGACAGCGAAAACCGGAAGCGACCGTTTGCGGTTGTTGCTGATAAACAAGCGGTTGCGGTCTTGGCGGTTGTGGTGACGCAAATGGATTATTCAAAGGCTGAACTTGATGTATTTGTTTGGGACTGCGAATTTTACTGTCCGAAACTTGAAATTCATCGGTTTTCCAGACGTAG
>JALZOH010000112.1 GCA_030857305.1 Acidobacteriota bacterium | reverse complement strand
GCTTTTTCATTTTCACTTCAGGACGCTTTCACAGGACGCTTTGCTCCAAAATCATCCGACTTTGCCTACGCCGTCCGCAGTTCCTTTTTTTATTAAATATCAAGTATTTACTGCGTTTGCAGTATGTATATTATAGCTCTGATTTAGTATTCAATCAAAAATATCTGCCAAATTTTACCGCGTCTGCGTAAACAATTATTTTACAATTCCTAACTTTTTATTCTTATAATTTTCCCTGCGTTGTTCGTTGGATTTTCTTCGTTTTTTTTCGTCTGAGATAAATTCCTTCTGCCTATAAAAGTTTGAGCATTTATCGGAACAGTATTTTGTGTTTTTCCGATGCACCCAAAATACCTTTTTACATTTACAAATCTTTAATCTTTTTGCGTCCGCACCCAACTAGCAAAACGTCATTCCGGCGCAATACAATTCTTATTCGGGTGAAATCGGTAATCAACTTGAAATTTGCTATACTGAACACAATTTTTACAGTGAATACGACCGCCGCACACTAGATTTTTTCAATGCTCGTCTTTAATGTTTGAAATTAAAAATCTAGTTTTAGAAGCGAAATTTTTTAAACGATTTTTAGCGTTGACGAAGAAATAAAAATTGAGAAAAGGTTTTTCTCTTCTTTAATTTTTATCTTCACACAGTCGATTTAAATGATGCTTCACCGCGATATTCACTAATCTCAAATTTATTTTATAAATGTGAAGGAATTACAAACGATTCTAAAGGAATCAATCAGGTTAAAAGCTGAAAATACAAAAGCGGTTTTAGCGACCGTCGTTGACGTGCAAGGTTCGAGCTATCGCCTGCCGGGCGCGAAAATGCTGATCAGCGAAGCGGGCGAAACATTCGGCACGGTCAGCGGCGGCTGTCTCGAAGCAGACGTTTTAGAACACGCCCGGCAAGTTTTGCAGAGAGGCGAGCCGACGGTTTTGACTTATGATACGACCGACACAGCCGATTCTGTTTTTTCGCTTAATATGGGCTGCAACGGAATCGTTCGCATTCTGCTCGAATCTGCGAACGACAACGATTTTTTCGCTTTTGCCGAAAAATGTTTGCAAACCGGAAAACGTGTCGTCGTTGCCAATTTAATTTGTTCAAGCGATGAAAGAAAACTGAAAACCGGCTTGCGTTTCTTTTTCGACGAATCAGACATTGCTTCAAATAATCCCGCAACGGAAATCGAACAAAAATTGTTCGGCGATGTGAAAGATGTTTTCGCAAGCGGTAATTCGCAATGCCGAACTTATGAAATCGAAAATGAACGGGCGGAGTTTTTTCTTGAAATTATCAGTCCGCTGGTTAGTCTCGTAATTTTCGGCGCGGGTTATGACGCGATTCCGGTGGCGGAATTTGCCAAAAATTTAGGCTGGCGCGTGCGTGTCGTTGACCATCGCGTCGCGTTTGCCGCGCGCGAAAGATTTCCGGCAGTCGACGAAATTTTGATTTTGCGCCCGGAAGACTTGCCCGAAAAATTCGATGTCGGCGGAAATTCGGTGGCGGTTATTATGACGCACAATTACGCGTTCGACCGCCAGATTCTCAAGTTTTTATTGTCAAAATCTCTTGCGTATATCGGCGCGCTCGGTCCGAAACGGCGAACCGAAAGTTTACTCGAAGAATTGCAGACCGAGGGCGCGATTTTCACCCGAAATCAATTAGGCAAACTTTACGCGCCCGTCGGTTTAGACATCGGCGCGGCACATCCCGAAACGATTGCGCTTTCGATAATTGCCGAAATAAATAGCGTTCTGTCGAATCGCGCGGGCGGATTTTTGCGCGCTCGGCAAGGCTCGATTTACGACCGCCAGCTGAAATAGATTTTTATAATTAGGTTTTATGAATCAAACGAAGGAAATCGGTTTGATTGTTTTAGCCGCCGGCGCTTCGGCTCGTCTCGGAACCGCGAAACAATTATTGAAATTTCAAGGCGAAACGCTGCTGCGCCGCATTGCCCGCGAATCGCTCGTGTCAGTTTGTCGTCCGGTGGTAGTTGTACTCGGCGATGAAGCTGATAAATTCGAGGGTCAATTAAAAAATTTAGATGTTTGTATTGTTGAAAATTCGGATTGGAAAGAAGGAATGGGAAGCTCTGTCAAAGTAGGTTTGAAAAAACTTTTGGAAATAAAAAACTTGGTCGATGGCGTCGTAATAACCGTTTGCGACCAACCGTTTGTGACCGCCGCGACAATTAACCGATTAGTCGAAACTTACCAAAAAAACGAAACCTTAATTGTCGCCTCCGAATATCAAGAAACACTCGGCGTTCCGGCGCTTTTCGGCAAAAAACTTTTCTCCCGATTACAAAAGTTAAAAAGCGGCGGCGCGAAACAAATTATTAATCGGTTTCGAGCAGAAACAACGAGCATTCCGTTTCCCAACGGAGCAATTGACATTGACACGCCGGACGATTACGCGCGGTTCTCTACCAACCGGTAAAGAAGGCAATATTCATTGCCCATGCCTTTGCCTCTGAAATATCAACTCTCGGTTCAGCTCAAAATTTTTAAAACCACAGCTCGATTGGAAAAGACAATTTTTTACAAATTCAAGCCAAACAGAGAAATAAATTGGCGTCGGTAACAGGCAGGTTATCAATTCTGCGCAGATGATTTGGAATCTAATTTTGGTATTGATAACGGCGGTCTTGACGTTCGGGGCGAAACCGCCACACGCAACTCCGAGTTAAAAAAGCAAGTTTCAAAAGAGTCGCTGTTTCACCTCGCGTCCAATGACTTGTTGTGCGCGGTGTCGGATAAAAGAAAACTGCTATTGACTTATGGCTTGTTTGGATTTAGCGGTTTTCCGTCAACTAGTGTGCTTTGCTCTCGCTCACCGCCGACGCTTTTGAGTTTCCAGCCGTTTGCCGTTTTCACCCAAGTTTCTTGTTGAAGAACGCTGGTTACTACATTGTGAACGCTGCCATCGGCAAATTTCTGGACGCGGGAAACCGTTTGACGAGCATCAATAACGGCTTCGTTACCATTCACCATTGCATTTTCAATAGTGATGCTTTGGCTTTCGATAGAAATGAATCGCTCTAAATTGCGACGCATATATGTTTTAATCTGCTCATAATTTATCGTCTGTCCGTTAGGTAGCGTGGCGGAGAAGTCTGGTGAAATGTGGCTAACCAGCGTTTCGTAGTCCTTTTTTGCGTAAGCCTGCTGCATCCGTGCGGCGAATACAGTTTGAAGTTCCGCGAGTGTCGCATTGAGCAACGGCTTCGACTTATTCACCACTCCGACGTTTTTAGGAAAGTCGCTGTTTAGCTCTCACGTCCAAGATTTGTTATGTCGCGGGCATCACTACTTTCTCCCGCTTATATACTTTACCACCTTTAATAACATACAGAATCTTTGTTGTGTTTTGTATGTTTGCGCCCGGGTCGGCACTCAAAATAACTAAATCTGCAATCTTACCTCTTGCAATTGTGCCGTATGACTTTTCGATGCCGAGAGCCATCGCCCCATTACGGGTTGCCGTCGTAATTGCTTCAATCGGGGTTAATCCGCATTTGGCGACGAGAAGTTCCATTTCGGTATGAATGTTGGGAAAATCCTGGCTTTCCGGGTGTTCTGAAAAATCAGTTCCGGCAACAAGCGGAATGCCGAGTTCGTGCGCCCGCCTGGTGATACCGTAAGTCCAACTCTCGACATAGTTAGCGTATCCCGGCAGGCGTTTTTCTTCCGGGAGTGCTGCTTCAGCTTTAACAATCCCTGGAATTTGTCTCATATTAGTGTGAATTATAACGTCATCGAGCATCGTTCCTTGTTTACGCATCTGTCGCAGCAAAGCCGTAATCGTCGGCGAATCAACCGAAATGCTTTTCCAATTGATATTGCGGTAGGAAGACTTATCGGATATTTCCGGTAGCTTATCCTGAAATTCAAAAGCCATCATCACGCTGTGTGAAATTACATCAACCCCGGCTTTAATTGCGTCACTGGGTTTGCTGGGAAAGATGGTTGCGTGGCTCCACACTTTAAGACCTTGGCGATGCGCTTCTTTCGTTATCTTCGTGACGACATCCGGCGGCAAATCGGCATATAACTTGATGCCTGTCGCTCCGGCAGCTTTCGCTTCAGTTACCGCTTTTACAATATCGGTATCGGGTTTGACGGCACGTGCCCACGCAGCTTGCCCGGCAGGTTTCCCGTGCATCATCATCGCAACCCGGGCATCAACGAACCATGTCGAGCCAGCCATCAAAGCGGAGAAATAAATGCGCGGCGACTGCACGTTATTATCGCGCGCGGCGTTCGCTAATTCGGCAAGCGAGATTCCGTCGCCCGCCATATCCCGCACGCTTGTGATGCCGCCAAGCAAGGCGAATCGAGCAATTACTTCTTCTTTAGCCTTATTATAGGGAATGAAATGATAGTGTGAATCAATCAAACCGGGCATAATATACTGCCCGCTCAAATCCATCACGGTTGCGCCTGCCGGCAGCCGCTTTTTTCCTGTGGAAAACATCTCCGCAATACGCTCGCGGGAAATAACCAGCGTCATATTGGGTTTAGGTCGCCCGCTGTTGCCGTCAATTACTGTTACGTTTGTCAACGCCAGTATTTCACCCGGCGGCACAATTGATTGAGCGTTAATCGTCGTCGCTAACAGCGCAGCCGCCAGCGTGAGAATAAAGTTGAACTTGATAAATATGGATTTCATAATAAATAGCCTCGCTTAAAGTAAGGCTAACATTCAATTTTAACTTGTGTCTTGAACGATTGAAGCAGGTTAGGACGAAATCAACATTTGCGATGAGCCGCTCGATATTCGGTGGGAGTTACGCCCATCACACGCTTGAATATTCTGGAAAAATGGCTCTGGTCGGAAAAACCGGCGGCAGCCGCTATCTCAATCAGCGCGGCATTGGAAGTTAGAATTTGACGCGAAGCAGACTCGATTCGCAGCCGCCGGATGTATTCGCCAATCGTGCATCGGTGATGCTCGCGGAACACGCGGCAGAGATGAACGGGATGAATGCCGACAGCGCCTGAGATGTCGCTCAACGTCAGAGGTTCGGAGAATCGTTCGTGAATAATCTCCCGAGCCTGCTTGAGCCAGCGCGGACTTTTGTCAACCGCTCTTTCGATTTGCCCGCGCGAAACCTCTGCCAGCATTTCGAGGACAAGACCTTCGATTGCGAGAGGCGCAACGTCGTCCATCCGAACAAACTCGGCATACGTTTTTTTGTAAAGCTGCGTAAGTAATCCTCCCCGACAGTGAATCGAGGTATCGAGATTCAGAGAATAATCCCGCACTCTCTGAGCGAGAAGCGGCGAAATCTCTATACTTAAGCTGTGCATTCCCGTGTTATGAAATTCCAACGAATGCACATTTCCGGCGGGAAGAAAACTCAACACTGAAGGTTCAAACACGCGCACTTTCCTGCCGTAAGTTTCGGTGCAAACGCCGCGCAAAGCCATACAGAAAAAAGCATTTTCATGCGAGTGATTTGAAACTTTTTGATGTGTCTCGAATGAAGCGAGAGCCAGCGTCAATCCACTCAGTCGCAATTTCGACGCGGCGGTTTCGTGATGGTGCATAGGTAATCCTTATAATTCTTTAAAGAGTAAATTCAATCAGTAACATAATGTGTAAATTAATCGGGCGCAAATCTGCACCGCGCAAGTCCGAATTTAATACGCAACGCGAAAAGAAAGTCGCTGCCCTTACGTCCAATGACTTGTTCGGTGCGTCGTTTATTGTTTGTTCGACGTTTGACCGGCAGCGACAAGTATTTCAAGCGCACGAAGACCTAATTCCTTCTCTTGTTTCGTGGTAAGTGTAATTACTCCTAGACGAGTCTTCGGGTCAATCCAAGCCGAACATTGGTAGCCGGCGAGAACTCCGGTATGCCCTAAAGCGTTGAGATTTCCTCGACGGAAGAATTGGAAACCAATTCCGTAGCCGTAGTTAAAATCGCTTAAAGCTGAATAAACACGTCTGAAATTGGCTTCCAAAGTTTTCTTGCTGAGAATGGTTGTGTTTTCTTCGCCCAACTCAAATGCCACGAATCGCGCTAAATCTTCGACCGTAGAGTAAAGTCCGCCGCTAGGTATTCTCCAGCCGCGACCATCACGTACCTGACGCTCCGGTTCTTCCGCATCAGCTTTGCCGTTTTCAATCAGAAAGCCTTTGGCGCGATTTTTTTTCATTTGGTTATCAAGCAAGAAAGCTGTCTGAGACATTCCCAACGGCTTGAGGATACGCTTCTGAACATACTCAACGTAAGGCTCGCCTGCCGCCTTACTCAGAGCCGCGCCGAGAATCGCGTAACCGATATTCGAGTATGAGTAACGCGTGCCGGGTTCATTTATAAATCTTGTCAGCGGGATGGTAGTGATAAGTTTCTTATCCCACTCAGGAACATGACCTTTGATATACAGCATTTGCTCGTCATCAGGCTCACGGTCTAAGCCTGAAGTATGTGTTGCAAGTTGAATGAGAGTGATGGGCGGTGCGCCTACAAATTGGTTTTGCAGCTTTTTTACTTCCGGCAGGTATTTTTCAACCGGGTCGGAGAGACGAACTTTTCCTTGCTCGACTAATTGCAGCAGCATTAAGGCTGTAAACTGTTTGGTGATTGAGCCTATTGCAAAAACATTATCTTTTGTGATTGGAATCTTTCTCTCTACATCCGCATAGCCATAGCTTTTAGTCCATACGAGATTTCCGCCGGAGACGATGGCAATGTTGATACTACCAATGTTGTCTGCTGCGATTTCAGCCGCCGCCAAAGCGTCAACTCGCTTAATTGCTTGGCGTAAATCCGACGTTTGAGTTATCTGTTGTGTTTGACTTTGACCGTATGCGGACGATAGCGACAGAGCAGCAATCGCCAGAACGTAATGCAGAATTGTTTTTAATTTGTGTGCCATCGATTATAAAACACCGCAACCGACGATTTTGTGACAGGTATTACAAGAAGCGCATAACTTTGTATTCTACTGAATTAGATTTGTATTAGACAGAATTTCTATATTTTAATTTAGGTAGTGTCTCACAATCATAAATTGTGAGACACTACCAAATCAAAAAGCACAAAATAAAACCTGGGATAAACTTGAGGCAATAATGAGTTGAAACAGGTCAAAACGGGTTGTATC
>JALZOH010000536.1 GCA_030857305.1 Acidobacteriota bacterium | reverse complement strand
CCCATTGTTTTTGATGCGGCTCGAATTGGAAATAGCGTGTGCCGTAAGCCCGCGCAAGCTCAGCGTGAGCCAGTGCGTGATTCGGGTCAAGCGCGACTGCTTGTTCGAGCAGTTGAATTGCTCTGTCATTGTCGGCTCGATTTTCCTGCACTGCGTAAAAACGCCCTTGCAAATACAAATCCTGCACCGACGGCGGTTGATTCAAATTCCAATTTTGATAAAACACGATTGCGCCCGCGATTAAAGCAGCTAACCCCGTCAACGCAACAACCCATTTACGATTTTTAATTTTTTGGGAAAAACTGCGCTGTGTTTCAGCAGTTTCCTTATTAGCGTCGCCCGTTGTCGCTTGCAGAATCGCGGTTGCGTTTTTGACTTGGGGCGCAGCCGTGCGTTCCAGCTTTTCTTCAAACGATAGGTTTTCTTTCAAATCCTTCAAATCTATCAAAAAGTCCTTCATCGTTTGATAACGCTCGTCTTTATTTTTGCGCAGCATCTTGGAAATGATGCGCTGCATTTCGTCAGGAACGTTTGAAGCGAAACGTGAAAGCGGCTGCGGCTCGGCGTTTATCAAATTCGCAAAAGTTTCCGAAAGAGAATCGCCCACAAACGGCGTTCGTCCCGCCATCATTTCATAAATCAACACGCCGAGGCTGAAAATGTCGGTGCGTTCATCAACCCGCTCGCCTTTTGCTTGTTCCGGCGACATATAATTGACTGTTCCCAAAATCACGCCTTTTGCCGTCTGATTCTGCCGGACGGTTGATTCTTCCAAGCCGAGAATGGATTTGTTTTTTTGCTCGACGAGTTTCGCCAAGCCGAAATCCAAAACTTTCACAAAACCATCGGGACGAACCATGATGTTTTCCGGCTTGATGTCGCGGTGAATCAGATGTGCTTCGTGTGCGGCGGCAAGAGCGCTGGCAATTTGAATTGAAATGTCCAAAGCCTCTGACAATTTCAAAGATTCCACTTTGAGAATCTCGCGCAAGGTTTTGCCGTTGATAAACTCGCTGACAATAAAATGGGTGCCGTCAAATTCGCCGAATTCGTAAATCGTCAAAATGTTCGGATGATTCAATCCAGAAGCGGCTATCGCTTCTGAGATGAATCTTTGCAGATTTGATTCGTGTTGGGCAAATTTTTCATGGAGAATTTTAATAGCGACTTTCCGATCAAGTTTTTTGTCTTGCGCGAGATAAACCTCGCCCATTCCGCCTCTGCCGATTTGTTCGATAATTTCATAATGCCCGAAACGCTTACCCTTTTCCAGCGTCTTTGTTTCGGCTTCTACAACATCGGCAAATACCTCAACAGCAGGCTTGTCCATAAAGCCGTCCAGTTTATCGAAAGTAGAAAAGAGCGATTCGACTTCAGCGAGCAAAATCTTATCTTCGCCGCAGGCTTCAAGGACATAACTTTGGCGCGCTTGAGGCTCTTTCTGCAAAGCGACATCAAAAATTTCTCTTACTTTTTGCCAGTTTTCGTTCGCCATATTCTCGACCTGAGCAAATAATCTTCAAATTATTAACGCGACATTTTCCGAAGTTACCGGTCAATTTTTTCGTCAAATGCTGCTGACGGGAAATTCTTCGAGTTTTTTTACTTCGATAGTTCGCGGCGTAGCCAAGTTCTCGCCATTGCCCAATCACGCTTGACGGTTGATTCGGAAATTCCCAAGACACTAGCCGTTTCAGGCACTTCCAGTCCGGCAAAAAATCTGAGTTCGACGACTTTTGCCAGATGCGCGTCTTTTTCGGCGAGACGATTTAACGCTTCGTCCAATGCCAGCAAATCAAAATCAGTATCGCTGACCGAAACCGTCAAAGCTTCTTCAAGCGGCAAATCTTCGTTTGTGCCGCCGCGCCTGACGCAATGCCGCGCCTTTGCATAATCAATTAAAATCCGCCGCATCATCGTTGCGGCAACGCCAAAAAAATGCTGTCGGTTTTTCCAGGAAACGTTTTTTTGGTCAATGAGTTTGAAATAAGCCTCATGAACCAAAGCAGTGGTTTGCAGCGTATGACCCTGCCGCTCTTTTTGCAAATAACAATGTGCCTGCTGGTGGAGTTCGCTGTAAATGAGTTTGAGCAGAGTTTCTGATGAGTCGCTACGGAGATTACCGCTCCAATCGCGCAACATTTCCGTTATCTGGTTTGCTTGATTCGCTT
>JALZOH010000111.1 GCA_030857305.1 Acidobacteriota bacterium | reverse complement strand
CAGAGAGAAAACGGCAGTATCTTACGCGCTTCACAGATATGGACACAGGGCGAGCCGGAGGAAAGCCGGCACTGGTTTCCGTCTTACGATTTCCCGGATGACAAAGCAACCAGCGAACAATTCATTACGGTTGAAAAAGATGAAACGGCGATTGCCAATGGAGAACTGCTGGAGACAATTGAAAATACTAACCAAACAAAGACTTTTCATTATCGAATGTCGGCACCGCATTCGACCTATCTCACATCTTTTGTCGTTGGGACTTATACAAAAATATCTGATTCATATAAAAATATTCCGCTCGGGTATTTCGTTTACACCGATAGGACAGCAATAGTGCCAAAGGCTTACGGCAGAACGAAAGATATGATGCGCGTTTTTGAAGAACTGACAAAAGTTAATTTTCCCTTTAACAAATACGACCAGACAATCGTCGCCAATTTCACTTTCGGCGGAATGGAGAATATTACTGCCACGACGATGGCTGACACTGAAATTTTTCTCGCTGATTTTGAATTTGGAAAGTCAGCTGTTGAAGATTTAGTATCGCACGAACTAGCGCATTCTTGGTTTGGAAATCTTTTAACTTGCAAAAATTGGGCGGAACTTTGGCTTAACGAAGGATTCGCGACTTATATGGAAGCCGCCTACCGCGAAAAAACATATGGTCGTAATAGTTATCTTTCTAAAATACGTTCAAACGCCGAGCAGTTTATGATCGATGACTTAATCAATAAAAAAAAGCACGGGCTTTTCAATACTTCGGCTGGAAATGTCGAAGGTCTTTTTGATAATCCGACAACAACTTATCAGAAGGGCGGCGCTGTCATTCATACTTTACGCGAAACGGTTGGAACAGAAAATTTCTGGAAAGCCATCAACATTTATCTGACGCGTCATAAGTTTCAAAATGTCGAAACCGGCGACCTAAAAAAAGCTTTGGAAGAAGTCTCCGGTATGAATCTGGATTGGTTTTTTTTGCAATGGGTCTACGGCACCGGTCATCCAAAAATAAATGTTAAACAGTTCTATAATCCGCAGACAAAAGTTTTGGATTTGACTGTTTCTCAAGTTCAAAGCTCGGGCAACTTGACACCGGCGGCATTTACTTTACCAATGGATTTAGAAATTACTACCGCGAAAGGTGCGAAAACGGAAAAAGTTGAAATAAAAAAGAGGATTGAAAGAGTTTCAATAAAACTGGACGGCAAACCGTCAAAAATCATTTTTGACAAAGATGAAAAAATTCCACTTAAACGAGTAAAGTATGAAACTTTAATTGTCGGCAAATAAAAAATAAAACAAAAAAAGTTCCGCACCGAAATGCGGAACTTTTCTCTTTGAGAAGACGGATGTCTCGTTTGATTTGTTGAAAAAAATCAAAAGGCACGAAGTACACACAAAATCGCGCTTATTACGGCAAAAATTTCACAGTGTCTTCTTCACCACACCTACGAGGTTAGCTGTCGGGCTAGGAAAGAAGAAGTTCCCCCGCGTTTTCTTTAGCTAAACGCTTCGCCCCTGTTTTATAAAGGAGTAAGTTTATAAAACGTTTGGTTCCCCCGTGTTATTTTACTAAAATAACTTCGGCGATCAAGTTTTCAACAAGCACTAATATAGCATTATTGCTTTATATTCGCAACATTCCTTAAAAAAAATTTTAAGAAGCTCGAAAAAGTTGATAGAGCATCAGATACACGATTACGCCGGTTACCGAAACGTACAACCAGATCGGATAAGCGTATTTTACGATTTTTTTATGAGCGACGAATTGTTTTGCAACGGCGTAAAACATTGCCCGCAAAACAAGCGGCAGAACAATTAGAGAAAGTCCGATGTGCGTTACCAAGGTAAAAAAATAAACATATCGAATGATCCCTTCACCACTAAAACGCCTTGCCGGATTTGAAAGATGGTATAAAACGTAACAAACGAGAAACAAACCGCCTAAAACAAAAGATAAAGTCATCATCACTCGATGAAGCTGAATTTTTTTGAGTTTTATAAAAATCAAACCGAAAATTAAAGTCAGGGTAGTAAGCGAGTTAATCAATCCGATGAAATGAGACAGATTTTTTGTCCATCCACCCAATTCGAGTTTATTTGGCAGAGCTAAAAGAAGAGCAACAACCACCGGCACGGCGATTGAGATTATGTTGATAAAAAGTTTTGACTTATTATTCTGATTAAATGTCGCGATAGATTCCATAAATTACTTCCAAAAGCCGAGCAGAAGGAGTAGAAATACCCAGAGTCCGTCCATAAAATGCCAATACCAGCCGACAACGCTGGAAATCTCTTTTCTTTTCTCAAGCTCATCGAATGAAGAAGTCTGCTGCCAGGACCGCAGAATTATATAACCGAGCGCGGTTATTCCACCGATGACGTGGAGGGCGTGAACTGCCGTAAGAATATAAAAGAAGCCGGCGTATGGGTTACTTTGAACGTAAACACCGCGCCGGACAAGTTCAAACCAGGCGAGAATTTGCGATGAAATAAACATTCCGCCGAAAACTGCTGTCGCGAGCAGCCATCTTTTTGCTTTTTCCTGATTGTCAATAGTTAGTTTTTTTTGAGAAATTTTGTACGTCACGCTGCTCGCTAAAATCAAAAAGGTGCTGACCCAAACTTGAAACGGCAGAGCAAACGGTCTCCATTCCATCACTCCATTTGAAGAAATTAAAATATATGCACCGGTTAAACCGCCAAAAGTCATTGCCACAACAAGGAGCAAAAACCACATTCCGATGCGAAATTTATTTGATGGATACTCGTCAACCTTGCCAAAAAAATTGTCGCCACCCTTATCGTTACCCCCATTGCCGCCTCCGCCACTTCCACCATTTCCCTTTCCGCCGTTTGCACCGAATCCACCGCCGAGTTTTGTTCGACGATTTAATTTTTTCTTTTGTTCGATTGTTGTTTTAATTGTTCCGACGTCCATAAAAACTTTTGTCCTAGCCGCATAAAAGTTAATGATTGAGAACCATCAAAATAAATAGAATCGGTAGATATATGACTGAAACCATTAATAATCGGCGTGACTTTTCAATCGTTTTCGCGCGCGCCGCACCGATACTCGCCCATAAAAACCAAATGCCGAGAACAATTGCGCCGAGTAGATATACCGGACCGGCTAATCCGATAAAAAACGGAGCGAGGCTGACCGGCAACAACATAACGGTAAAAATCACAATTTGCCTGGCTGTTAGTTTTCCATCTTTTTCGACAACCGGCAGCATTAAAATACCGGCTTTGGCATATTGCTCCCGGTACATACAAGCGATCGCTAAAAAATGCGGGAACTGCCAAAGAAAGAGTATCGAAAACAAAATCCATGCGCTCAGGGTTATTTCGTTTGCAGAGGAAGTCCAGCCCATCAGCGGCGGAAGCGCGCCTGGAATCGCACCGATTGCCGTCGAAGCCGAAGTTCGCGTCTTCAAAGGCGTATAAAGCAAAACATAGCCGACAATAACTATTAATCCGAGAATAGCTGTTAAATTATTGACAAGGAATGCAAGATAAATTTCCGCCACGATACACAGCGATATGCCAAAGATTAAAGCTTCCGGTAAAGTTAATGTTTGCGACGGAAGCGGACGCGTTGCAGTTCGTTCCATCAAAGCATCGGTCTTCGTCTCCCAACATTGATTGAGCGTCGCCACGCCGAAAGCGAGAAGCGCAATGCCGATCATCGAATTTATAAAAACAGCAAAATCAAAATTATCTTTGGCACCAAGATAAAATCCAGCAGCCGACGTTAAAACCAGCATCAATGCAATGCGCGGCTTGGTGAGCTCGACATACGCGGCTATTTTCTCGCGAATGGTAATCATTTTCGGTTCATCGATTTCGGCTGTTATAATTTCCATTGAAATTCGTTTAAGTTTAAACTTTTCATAAGAATAACTTGCCTTTGGTGATTTACCAAATCTTGAAACTCTTAGAAGAACTTCTTTTTTTTAATAGATAATCTAATTTTTTTCGAGATGACAAATAAAATCTGCTAAGTTATGATTTTCTATAATAGACTGTTCAATATTGAATAGACAAAAATTAAGTCATCCAACAATATAAATTGTATTAAGTAAAAAGATTAATATTTTTCATCCTTAAAAATCAAAAAAACTTTTATATTTTGGCAAACGTCATAATCAATAAATGCCAGTTGCGGAAGAAGCATTAAAAAATAAACCCGGAAGAATCTCCGCTGCGAAAACAGCGCCGTTTTTGAATCGAATTTTAGATTTTTTGAGTTCGGTTAAGTTCGGCGTGGTTTTGCTGGTCATTCTCGTTCTTTTTTCGCTGGTTGGAATGCTGATTATTCAGCAAAACGTGAATGGTTTTGATGCTTATTACGCCTCTTTAACACCGGCGGAAAAATTCGTTTACGGTTCACTCGGACTTTTTGATATTTATCACAGTTGGTATTTTGAATTTCTCCTGCTTGTTCTTTCGCTAAACATTGTTTTAGCTTCAATCGACCATTTTCCTTCAGCTTGGAGTTTTATTTCGCGACCGAAACTCGACGCTTCCCGCAAATGGCTGCTCGGACAAAAACAAAGTTCAGTTGTTGAAATGCACGGCGAAAATGAGCGAATGGTCGTAGAAAATGTCAGTCAAGTTTTCAAAAAACACGGATTAAAAACTTACGTTACTGAAAAGAAAGGCAAACTTTTTGTCTTTGGAGAAAGCGGAAGGTGGAATCGTTTGGGAGCGTATATTGTGCACGTCGCGCTTTTGACGCTTTTTATCGGTCATTTCTGTTCTTTGCAATTCGGATTCGATGCCGATGTTAGAATGATGCCGGGTCAAGTTACAAATGAAATTCAGCTGATTGAATTCAACCTGGATCAGCAGGAGCGTTACGCTGTCAGCTTGCCTTTTACAATCACCTGCACTGATATTCAGCAAAAATTAATTGACCCGAAAGGCTCTATTGAAATCAACAACACGCTCGATTGGCGCACACAGATAAGAATTGACGATCCCGAATATGGCGCGGTCGTCGCCGATGTGAGCTTAAACAAACCGTTTGAATATCGCGGTTATCGCTTTTTTCAGGCAAGCGCCATCACTCTCGGAAGCGCGAGAAATATGACTTTGGAGTTGATCCCGCAAGAGGGAGGAGAGCCCTTGACAATAAATTTAGCCCGCAACGGTTCGACGACTTTGCCGGACGGAACAAAAGTTGATTACGAAGCATTTTTTCCCGATTTTACATTCAATAGTGAAGGAAAGCCCGATACACGTTCGGCGGCATACAATAATCCGGCGGTTGTCTTAAACATCACGACACCTGCCAGCGAAAAAAGTAGGGTGTACGCATTTGCCGGAAACGTCTCTGATAAAATCCCGGTCGGCGCGCCGAAAGCCGGTTATAAATGGCGCTTAAAAGAGTTTGAAAAATCGCCTTTGGCGCATGTTTTATCAATCAAGTATGACCCGTTTAATGCGGCGTTTGTAGCTTGGTACATCGGCGGTTTCGGCTTAATCGGAGCATTGTGTTTTGTATTTTTCGTGTCGCACAGACGCATTTGGGCGCTAATTGATAAAAAGGAAGAAGACCTTTTTGAAGTCGTATTGGGCGGTAATACCAATCGAAACGAGCAGGGTTTTGAAGATAAATTCAAGAAATTACTACAAAATTTAAATTAATTTTTTATCCGGTTTTTTCTGTTAAATTATATTTTATAAAATTATGTCACAAGTATTAACGGCAAACGAATTTGATGAAATAGAGAATAAGGCTTTCGCCATTCAGCATCTGCCGGCAATCTTAGCCATCGGCGGCGCATTTCTGATGCTTTTTGCGCGGCTTCAAATCGGCGCAAATTTTATTTCCGACGGCGCATTAATGATGCTTGCGCTTGCCTGTTATATCTTTGCCGCGCTTTTCCAGCTGACAAATCTTTACGCGCCTTCGGCAATGGCGCAGAAAATCGGTTTATGGAGCGGAACACTCGGCGTTTTCTTTAACCTTTCGAGTTGGCTCGTGCGCTGGGTCTCGGCTTACGATCACGAAATCGCGCTTCTCCGGCAGAGTGGTAATACGGAAACGCCCTGGATGTTTCGTTATATTCCGTTTGCCAATTTGTATGATTTGAGTTTGGCGTTTGCCTTCGGTGCGGGGATTACAACTCTAATTTTAGCCAACCGCAAAAATTTTCAATTTTTAAGCGCATTTACCCTTCCGCTTGCCGCTTTAATTTTAACTTTGGCGCGATTCATCGGCGGCGAATTTATTGAACTCCCGCCTGTGCTTGATTCGTATTGGCGACCGATTCACGTCGGCGTGGCTTCGCTCAGCTATGGCGTGGCGCTGGTTTGTTTTGCTGTCGCGGTTATTTATTTGCTTAAAGATAAAGTACGAGTTGAAGCAATGGCGATTTGGTCGAGCATTTTCGCGTTCAGCGTCATCGGAAGTATCAGCAAATTTTCGGTTTTTACGGAATTTGTTTATCGCGCGGGACTTTTTGTCCCGAATCCGGCGGGTTCAAAACCTTTTTCCGCTCCGTTTCGGCTTGACATTCCATACGTCGGAACAGCTCTGCTGGTCGCGGGAATTTTACTTGCCGGAGTAGTCGTTTCGTTTTTGCTTTATCTTTATCAAAATAAACCGACGGCGAAAAAAGCCGGACATATATTACTCAAACTTTCACTGGTTGCCCAAGTCATTGCGATAATATTTCTGGTTACCGGAGTTAAATCAGCAACCGACGTAAACTCCAGAATACAAACTCAGCTTGCGCAAAACTCCGGTCAATACGTGACGGTCGGCAAAGCTATTGCCGAAAAACAAGGTCTTTCAGCGCAGGAATTCGCGGCGCTTAGCGGAGTCCAGCTTGAGCAAACTGCCAAACAGTATTTGCAAATCAACGGCAACAAAATGTTTACGAGTTTGAACACAAATCCGGTTGAACTCGCCGGTTTGTTAACGGCTTTAGCCGGAACATTTTTCGTTATTCTTTTTGCGTTTAGAACCGAAAAGCTGCGCGAACGGCTTCCCTCGCTCGAATCGCTCGACGGATTGATGTATAAAACTGCATCACTGGCGTTTGCCGGTTTAGCGATGCTTTTAATTACGGGCGCAATCTGGGCAAATGAATCCTGGGGACGACCCTGGGGTTTTGACTCGAAGGAAAC
>JALZOH010000535.1 GCA_030857305.1 Acidobacteriota bacterium | reverse complement strand
ACGCGCAAAAGTTCGCCGTTTTTATCGCGCAAAGTTAAACCCAAATCCTTCCAGATTTTAATGCCGCAAAAACCGGCTTCGGAAAAGCGTTCGAGTCGCTCAACCGATTTCTGCCAAAAACCTGCTTCGTGCAAATCGCTCCAATCAAACCAGGCGCAGGTGCAAAATCTTTCGGGTGCGGCTTGTTTAAATTTGTGGTGCATTTCAAACGCTTCATCGCCGACGCGCAGCGTGATGTTGACGCATTTTTCCACGTTGCACTCGTCCATCAGGCGCAAAACTTTCGTCGGCTTTTGCGCGTCCAAGTGGTTGTGATAATCAATCGCCGGGAATTTCGCTTGTTTGATATCGTGCGTCGGCACGGCAAGCATCGAGCGCGGCGCGAAATCCGAAATCGGTAAATCCACGGCGGCGCGAGCCGAAACCATTGCGATAAATTTGTCTTCAGTGATTTCCGGCATTCTTACAAACCTTAATTGTCAGGATTAGTTTCCTGGTGCTGTTTCTTCGACAATTCGCGGAGCATTTCTCGCAAATCCTTGAAACCTTTAACCATCACGATTAACGTAATCAGCGCGAACGCGCCGCCCGCCACAATTAAACACAGCATCCAAAACGTTGCCCAGATATTCATACTTCCTCCGTCGCGGCTCGATTAAATTCAACTGCTTCCGCCCCCGGTTTTGACGCTTTTCCAATCAGCGACCCGACGATTAAACCGAGCCCGGCTAATCCGAACGCCATAAAGCCTGTGATGTTTTCGCTCCATTTCAAAAAGAAAAACGGAATGATTGCGCCCGCCGCGCCCAACAGCATCGCCGCATAGCCGCCGGTTACGTTTGCCCTTTTCCAATACAAACCGCCGACGACGCAAACGAACGCGCCCGCCAGAAAAATCGTTCCAGTGATGTTCAAATAGAGATAAACCGTTCCCGGAACTTCATACCACAAGCCCCAAAACAGGAGGAAAAGGCTGACGAAAACATTGGCGACGCGGTTAACGAAAATCTGCGCTCGCGAACTCAAAGGCTCTTTGCCCATCAAGCGGCGAATCGGCAAAACGATGTCCTGCGAGATGACCGAACTCCAGCCGAGCAAATATGAACTGTTGACCGACATCGTTGCCGCCAGCATTCCGGCGACGACGATTCCTTTGATGCCGGGACCCAAAATTTGTGAAAGCATCGCTGGCATTGCTTCAATCGGTTGCAAAGTTTCGCCGTTGACAACCGGCGCGGGAATTCCGCTTGCGTCCAGCGCACCCGTTCCATACAAAGTCAGAGCCGCGATGCCCCAAACCATCGGCAGCATTCCCCGCCCCAAAAAAATAAAGCCCGTCCAGGTCATCACCTTTTTTGAGGTTTCCGCATCTTTCGTCGAAAACATTCGCATTGCCGTCGTCTGCCAGCAAGTGTGCAGCGAAAGCCACAGCAAGGTTTGCCAGATGATAAACGTCCAGCCGAATTGCGGATTCGTTATCGGATTAAAACCGCCGTCGCCCATCGTCGCCTCGACTTTGTTGACGATGTTCGTCCAGCCCGCATAATTTATCGCGTAAATCGAGATTAAAATTGTGGCAACGGACAATAAGATATATTGAATAAAATCTGTGATAACGATCGAAACCATTCCGCCGACCACCGTGTAAAGCAGTTCGAGCAACAGAATTGCCGTCATAATTCCGACCAGATATTTAGCGTCAATACCGCTGATGCGCATCAGAAATTCGCCTTCGACCCTGAGAAAAACACCCATATTCAAAATGCCGCCGACGGCAACCAGAATGCCGGTAAGGAGCCGTAGTCCGCGCGAATATTTCGCCTCAAAGAATTCCGGCACGGTCATCAGCTTCATCTTTCGCAAACGGCTGATGATAAAACCCGTGCGCCCGACAATTATCATCACAACTCCGGCAATCAGCGCGGCAACGAACGCGGCAAAGCCGTATTTGTAGCCGGCTTCGCCGTAATACATAAACGTAATCGTGCCGATTTCCGTCGCCGCCAGCGTGGCAATGCCGACATATAGCCCAAGTTCGCGCCCCGCCACGAGATAACTCGCCACATTACCGACGTATTTTTTGCCGATTAAACCGATGCTGACCGAAACGATCAGGTAAACGACGACGATAATCCAATCTAGATAGGTAAAACCCATTTTGGATTCTCCCAAGT
>JALZOH010000534.1 GCA_030857305.1 Acidobacteriota bacterium | reverse complement strand
CCCGTCACCTGCCCGTAAAACTTTTCGCCCTCACGAGAAAATGAAAAAATAATATCGGGCAAATTAACAGCGTCTTGATATTGCCCGACATAGCGGTCAAAGATTTTTGCATCAATTTTGACCTCCGCGGCTTGGCGCGCGGGCGTTTGAGCAGGTGTAAAAGTGTGCGAATGCAAGATTAGCAGCGATAACAGAACTAAGAATACAAAACGGAAATTAGTAAAGTGAAAATGTTTCATAACACGACTCCTAATCGAATAATTTCTAATTTCTTTTAGTATTAGAGCAGCTAAACAGACGAGTAAAATTTTTCAAGAATAAAGAATTACCAAGACGAAGAATATTTCCCGGTTTTTACTTTTGCCCTTTACCTTTTTACTTTTGCCTTACTGTTTACTTCGCGCTGCCTGCAAGAGATTTGACGAGCCGGTCTAAAAACTCCTGACTTTCAAAAAACTCGCGCACTCCGACTCGTTCGTCTCTGCCGTGTGAGCGGTTGTCGTCAATATCGCTGAAAAGACCTGAAACGCCGTACATCGGAACGCCGACCTGGCGGAAATAAAGGCTGTCGGTCGCGCCCGTGCCCATAATCGGAACAACCGGGACATTTTTCCACATCGCCGTAGTTATCGATTCGATAGGTCGCATAATTTCAGTGCTGAGCGGAGACGGCGGTGACGGTTTCGACTCTTTGATAAACGTTACCGCGATGCGCTCGTCGGCGACAACTTCCTTCAGTTTGCGGTGGATGTCATTGGCGTTTTCCTGCGGCAGAATACGGCAATTAATGGTGGCGCGGGCTGTTTGCGGAAGCGCGTTATCGGCATGTCCGGCTTCGAGCCGCGTTGCCACGCACGTCGTCCGCATCAGCGCATTATAATACGGCGAACCGGAAAGACGTTTTACCGCTTCCACGTCCGGCGCGTTTGTTGCCGTAACAGTTTTCATATCCGTTGCCGCCTGTCCGGTTTCAAGCGCCGTCATTTTTTGAAAATAGCCGCGCGTAACTTCGTTCAGATTGACGGGAAAATCAAATTTGGCAAGTCGTTCAAGCGCGGCGGCGAGTTGATAAATCGCGTTTTCCTTCGAAGGCAGCGAGCTATGCCCTCCTTTATTTTTTACTTCGAGCAGAAAACTTTGATAAACCTTTTCGCTCGCCTGTAAGCCGTTAAAAAGTTTTGTGCCTTTCCTGTGCCGTCCGCCACCGCCTTCGTTGATGCCAAATTCGGCGGAAACTAAATCGCGATGATTTTTGATTAGATATTCGACGCCGTTAAAATCGCCGCCTTCTTCATCCGCAGTCAAAGCGAGAATGATGTCGCGGTCAAATTGCGCGTTTTCCTGTTTGTAGCGAATGAGATTGGCAACAAAAATCGCCGCCATCGCTTTGTCATCACCGGTTCCGCGCCCGTAAAAATAGCCTTCGCGTTCGGTCAGCTTAAACGGGTCAAGCCCGTCCGACCAATCCTCTTTGCGCGCTTCGACGACATCGATGTGCGCAAGCAACAGAAGCGGTTTGCGCGTTGCTTTTGCTGAAGCGTAGCGAACGACCAGATTTCCTTTTTTATTGTTTCCCGGAGGAACAAGAACGCGCACGTCCCGTTCGGGAAAGCCCGCTGCCTTGAACCGGGAAGCCATTGCTTCGGCAGCTTTGGTCGTATCGCCGAGCGGCGAATCAGTTGTGTTTATTTCAACTAATTCCTGGTAAATGCCGCGCAAAAATTGCTGATGCGCGCTCAACTGTGCTGTTTTGTTTTCAACAGATTGCTGGGCAACGGCAGTGCAAACAAAAAATAAAATCAAAAACAAAAGACCACTCAAACGGCGTGTCAAAACTTGAAGCATAATATTCTTCCTTTTTAAAATTCAAACTGTAAAATTATTTTCGCTATCATACTATGAGAATCAATACTAAAAAAGAGAGAATAAACAGGAAAGTCAAAACCGAGTTTTAATACAGACTTATTCATCCCGTGCGGATACCGAACTCTCTTGATACTCTGACCCAAAAGGTGATTATGGCGGTTGTTCAAAGAAAATTATCAAAATCCTTTAAAGAATTTTTCGACTCTGAGAAATCGAGCGGCGTTTTGCTTATCATTTGCACCGTTGTTTCGCTCAGTCTCGCCAATTCGATTTTGGGCGCGAACTATTTGAGCATTTGGCAAATGTATGTT
>JALZOH010000110.1 GCA_030857305.1 Acidobacteriota bacterium | reverse complement strand
AGCACAAGAACTAGAGAAAATTCTGAGCGAATCGCTCAAACTCGCCGACGCAAATAAAATTAGCGGTAAAGAAATCACGCCGTTTCTGCTCGCACAAATGTCTGAGAAAAGTGCGGGTAAAACGCTCGCGGCAAACATCGCGCTGCTTGAAAATAACGCTCGCGTCGCCGCGCAAGTTGCCTGCGCGCTTAAAAAGTAATTCTCAATTTTAACGCTTCCATTTTTTTCGTATTTCTTAATTTCCTGCTTGCCTCTCACGTTACGTTATAGTTTAGGCTTGTTCCTGAACGGGAAATTTATGGAAACTCCAGCGGAAAATTTGTGGCAGACGCGCGAATTCGCACAACGGACGAAAGTTACCGTGCGAACTCTGCATCATTACGACCGCATCGGTTTACTGAAACCGCAACGCTCCGCGCGAAACGGTTTCCGGCTTTACGGCGTGCGTGAATTTGCGCGTTTGCAGCAAATAAGAACGCTGAAATTCATAGGTTTTTCGCTCTATCAAATCAGAGAGATTCTCATCAACGAGGAACTTGATTTAACCGAAACTCTGCAGCTTCAAAAACATATTATCGAAGCGCAGCGAACGCAGCTGAATCTCGCGCTCAAAGCAGTTTCCCGCGCCGAAAAAGATTTGCAGAAAAACGGCGCGATTGATTGGGAATCTTTCAATCAAATAATTGAGGTGATAAATATGGAACAAAATACAGAATGGACAAAGAAATATTATTCCGAAAGTGCGCAGGCGAAAGTCGAGGAACGGAAAAATCTCTGGTCGCTCGAATTGCAGGAACGCGTCACGCGCGATTGGAATAAACTAACCGAAGACATCGAAGCGGCAATTGCCGACGGCGCGAAACCTTCGGACGAGCGAGCGCAAAAACTCGCGGCGCGTTGGCGCGCTCTGATCGAGGAATTTACGGGCGGCGACAAGGAAATTCAACAAGGCTTGAATAAAATGTATGCCGACGAAAAGAACTGGCAGACCGATTGGAAAAAACCTTTCAGCAACGAAGTACATAAATTTATTTCTGAAGCGATGAAAGCAAAATAAAATCACAAAAAAATGGGAAAGAATCTTAAAAGCCTTTCCCATTTTTTATCTTTTGAAATGCTTCAATTTAGTATTTCATCAATTCTGCCACCGCTTTCTCGACATCTTCAATCTGCGGCAGAATAAAATCTTCGACTTGTGGAGCGTACGCGACAAAAGTATCTGTCGCCCCGACGCGGCGAACGGGCGCGTCGAGATATTCAAATAACTCGTCTGAGATTCGCGCCGCGATTTCCGCGCCGTAGCCGTATGAAATTGGGTCTTCGTGCGCGACGATAACTCGATTTGTTTTCTTAACGGATTCGGCGATGCGCTCCCAATCGTATGGCACGAGCGAGCGCAAATCTATCAACTCGACCGACACGCCTGATTTTTCCAATCTTTTCGCCGCTTCAAATGAGCGCTGCACGAGTGCGCCGTAAGTGATGATTGTTACATCCGTGCCTTCGCGCACGACTTTCGCTTTGCCGAACGGAATCATAAATTCCGACGACGGATACTGCGATTTGTTATAAACCTGCCGGTAGAGATGTTTGTGTTCGAGAAATAAAACCGGGTCGTCGCAGCGAATCGAAGTGCGAAGTAAACCGTTTGCGTCGAGCGCGTTTGACGGATAAACAATCATCAAACCGGGCGTGTGCGAAAAAAGCGTGGTGCCGGATTGCGAATGGTAAACCGCGCCGCCTTTTAAATATCCGCCGACCGGCACGCGCATTACCATCGGGCATTTCGTGTCGCCGTCCGAACGCCAGCGCGTGACCGCAACCTCGTTTCTGATTTGGTGAAAGGCGGGGAAAATATAATCAAAAAATTGAATTTCAACAACCGGTTTCAGCCCGCGAATTGCCATTCCGACGGCGCGACCGATGATATTTGCTTCCGCAAGCGGCGAATTAAAAACTCGAGCCGAACCGAATTTGCGCTGCAGATTCGCCGTCACTTTGAAAACTCCGCCTTTGCCTTTAACTTGTTCAAGATATTCTTCGCGCGAAACATCCGCTACGTCTTCACCGAAAACGACTATTGAAACGTCGCGCTCCATTTCTTCGTGCATACAACGGTTAATCAAATCAACCATCGTTCCTGCGTTGCCGGACAATTCCGCGCCTTCTTCGGTATCAAAATCTTTTGAAGTCGGGTCAACGTTAGGCGAAAAAACGTTTCTGAGGGCGCTTTCCGGCGCCGGCTGCGGCGTCGCAATGGCGATATCGGCGGCTTCGTTGATTTCCGCATCAATAGTTTTTCGCAACTTTTCCAAATCCTCCGACGACGCAATCGCTTCGGTCATCAAAAATTCGGCAAAAGTTTTTATCGGGTCAATTTCTGCGTCTTGTTGTCGTTCTTCTTCGGGACGATACAGTTTTTCATCGTCCGATAAGCTGTGTGAATACGGACGAATTACCTTCGCGTGGACGAACGCCGCGCCTTTTCTCGCCCGGCAAAAATCAACCGCGCGTTTGAACGTCTCGTAACTTTCGAGCGCGTTCGTGCCGTCGCATTTTTGAATAAAAAGATTCGGAAAACCGGCGACTAATTTCGAAATATCGCCGCCCGCCGTGCCGACTTCGACCGGCGTGGAAATCGCATAGCCATTGTCCTCGACGACAAAAATCACCGGCAATTTCAAATTGCAAGCCGTGTTCAGAGCTTCCCACCATTCGCCCTCGCTCGTCGTGCCGTCGCCGACCGACATATAAACGACTTCATCGCCCTTGAATCCGGTAACTTTATCCTGCAATTCTTTAACTATTGACGCGCGATACGACGCTTCCGCCGCACCGACCGCGTGAAGCGCCTGCGTTCCCGTGCAGGAAGATTGCGACGGGACATTTAATCGAACGTGACCCCAATGCGAAGGCATCTGCCGCCCATGCGAGTTCGGGTCAACTTCCGCGCCGACCGCCGAAAAAAGCATTTCCTGCGCAGTCATTCCGAGTTGCAGCAAAAGAGCGCGGTCGCGGTAATACGGAAAAAACCAATCATAAGCCGGTTTCATCGCCAGTCCAGCACCGACGAGCATTGCTTCGTGTCCCGCGCCGGAGATTTGAAAAAAGATTTTGTTCTGACCTTTTAATTGAATTTCCTTGTCGTCAACGCGCCGCGACGTGTACATCGTGCGATAAATTCCGACCAGTGCTTTGGCGTCTAAACCTTTGTAATCTTTTGCCTGTACCGCCGCGTTTGCTTCGGTTTTTTTTGCCGATTTTTTCGGTTTTTCCGGTTCGATTGCCTTGGCGGTTTTCTGCCTGGTCTGGTGGTCAAGCTCACCATCGCCGATGGTCATTTCCGGTTTGACAACAAATTTCGCGTTGTTGTCCCTTGCCGCGCTGTTTATATTATTTGCCTTTTTTGATTGTTCTTTTTTGTTATTGTCGCCCGCTTTCGTTGTTCTAGAGGCTTTTTTTGTTGCTGTTGCCATTTTTATAATTTTTCTGATTCTGCCAATGTTTTTGATAAATGAATAAAACTATATTAAACGCTAGACGGTAAAATTTTCCAGCGGAGGCGCGTCGTTTCTTTATAGAGTTTTACAAACTGAGACGAAAATTCGAGATGGTTTTTGCGTTTTACGGTTTAATCGGTGTAATCCAATTCAAGCGTCGCTTGATAATCCTGCGCCATTGAAGGATGACCGTGCGCATTGGAAATTTCGATGCCTTTTTCGTAAGTCGCTTTTGCCTTTGCGCGTTCACCGGTTTTCTCAAAAGCCTTGGCAAGCATACCGTAAGCCGCGCCCTCGTCGTCCGCCTTTTGCAGATAATCTTCAAGCATCGGAACGGCATTTTCATAATCTTCCGCTTTAAGATATTCATTTGCCAACCCGAATAAAACCATCGTATTAGACGGGTCGGCGGCGAGCATTTGTTTGAAAACTTCGATTCTATCAGTCATAAAATTAACTTTTGAGATAGTAAAAGGTTTAATAATTCTTTTTCTCGCGGCGGTTCGATACCAACACACGCTTTAGCGGGTAATTAGAAACTTCGCGTCCGCGCATTTCCGCGTTACCGCATCATAAATTACTTTCCGCTCGTAATTAATTTCGCGATTGTTTGAAGCTGCATATTCGACGTGCCTTCGTAAATCGCGCCGATTTTTGAATCTCTCCAGAATTTTTCGACCGGGTAATCTTTGACGTATCCGTAACCGCCGAAAAGTTCAATCGCTTTTGACGAAACGCTTTCTGCGACGCGTGACGAATAAACTTTTGCCATTGCCGCTTCCTTTAAAAAAGATTTGCCTGCATCTTTGAGCCGCGCCGCGTTATAAACCATCAAGCGTGCCGCTTCGAGTTCAATCGCCATTTCCGCGAGTTGAAATTGAACGGCTTGAAAGTCGTTAATCTTTTTGCCGAATTGTTCGCGCTCATTGGTGTAATTCAGAGCAGCTTCAAACGCACCTTGGGCAATTCCGATCATCTGCGCGCCGATGCCGATTCTGCCTTCATTTAAGGTTTCAATCGAAACTTTATAACCCTTGCCAACCTCGCCCAAAACATTTTCCTTTGGTACTTGGCACGAATCCAAAATCAGTTCGGTGGTTGAAGAGGCGCGAATGCCAAGCTTGTCTTCCTTTTTGCCGACCGAAAAACCTTCAAAATCCTTTTCAACGATAAATGCAGTAATTCCTTTGTAGCCTGCGCTCGGGTCAACGGTCGCAAAAACGATAAAAATTTCCGCTTCCATGCCGTTGGTAATCCAGAGCTTCTGCCCCGAAATCTCCCAAAAACTATTTTTGTCAATGGCTTTTGTTTTCAATGCGAAAGCGTCCGAGCCTGAACCGGCTTCCGATAAAGCATAAGCGCCGACTTTTGACTCAGCCATCTGCGGCAGATATTTCTTTTTCAAATCATCGTTTGCCCAGCGAATAATCGCGTTTGTCACGAGCGTATTTTGCACGTCAACAAACACAGAGGTTGATGCGTCAACACGCGCCAATTCTTCGATTGCCAAAATCGCATTGAAAAATGAAGTCCCCGCGCCGCCGTATTCTTCGGGCGTTTCGATTGCCATTAAGCCGAGTTCGAAACACTGTTTGATTAAATTGGCGTCAAGTTTTCCGGCGTGTTCCATTGCTTCAACGCGCGGTTTTATTTCGCCTTCCGCAAATTCGCGCACCGAAGCCCGAAAAAGATCTTCCTCTTCGGATAAAACGGTTAAAGCATTGCCGGTAAATTCACGTTCTAAAGCTGTTGCACTCATTGTCGATATTCCTTAATTTTGTCTTTAAAAAATAAATGAACTAACATCATAATAGGCGCGCATAGCAAAAGGCAAAGCAAGTGAATTCCAAAACAAAACTTCAAACTCTGAACTCAAACCAACAGAATCCAAAAAATACGAAGAACCTTAACCGATTAAAAATATTGGGTGCGGTATTAACGCTTTTCGGACTCGTTTTATTTGTGTATTTTGTGTATTCGGTCGGAGCCCGAGAAATCCTTAAGGGTATTGCGAACATCGGTTTCGGTGGTTTTGCATTTATTTTAATTGTTTATTTTTTGCGGATTGTAATGCGCGCATCAGCCTGGAGACTCTGCGTTTCTGAGCCGCACAAATTATATCTTCGCGACACCTTGCCTGCCGTCATTATCGGCGAAGCGTTGAGTAGTTTGATTCCGCTCGGAATTTTAATCAGCGGAACATCTAAAGCCGTCGCTGTCCAGCGACGTGTTCCCTTAGTGGTCGGCTTGTCGTCAGTAGCAACGGAAAATCTTTTTTATTCGTTTGTCACCGGTCTTTTCCTCGTGTTCGGCGCGTTGGCTTTTTTGCTCAGTTCAGAGCTTGAACAAGGTTGGGTTATAACAATTAACATCTTGATCGGCTTAATTTTTGTTCTAATTGTCTTTGCCCTTTTAATAATCGTACGCGAGTGGCATCTTCTAAGTAACTTGTGCAATTGGTTTTATAACAGACATTTCGGGCGCGGAATTTTGGAAAACGGACGCTTCCAGGCTCTACTTTTTGAAAACTTAATTTTTAGATTTTATCGCCAATACCCACGCCGGTTTTTGCCGATTTGCCTTTTCCAAATCGTTTTTCACGCACTTGGCGTTTTGGAAGTTTGGTTTATTTTAAGTCGGATCAGCAGTGCGCTTCCGAGTTTGAACAGTTCATTCCTGCTAGAATCGGTCAGTCGTCTCGTCACCATCATTTTCAAACTCGTGCCGTTTTTAATCGGCGTTGACGAAGCGGGAGCACAGATTATCACCGAGACTCTCGCCCTCGGCGCAGGGGTCGGCGTTACTATCGCAATTATCAGAAAGGGCAGAATTTTATTTTGGACGGCAATCGGTTTGATTTTAATCTTCACACGCGGAGTTTCCCTGCGGGAAATTTCAGAGCTAAGAAACAAACAGCGCGTTGCTAAAACCGGATAAATTATTTTTTTTAATTTAACACCCAAAAAGCCATAATGCCGAAAGCTTTACCGGCATTGTTTTTTTTGATTCTATTCAGCAATTTATCTGCCTATCTATTTACTTAATTGATCATTATATTCCAATTCGCCTCAACTATTTTGAGACTACACAGATTTATGCAAAATCTCCTCAAACTTCTAATGAGTAGTGAATACTTTTAACAGCAACTTTGCTCAAGTTTCTTAATCTCTTGTTTCAAATTTTTGATTTAAGCTTGTCTGCAATATAAAAACAGGCTTTTTATTTTTTGGAATTTAATAAATAATAAAAACTTTTACAATAAAATCTGGAAAATTTTAGTTGCATCCTCCTTTTAGAGGATTACATAATTAACATGACACCGATAAAATCCTTATCATCCTTAATTCATAAAACTTTTGCCTGTTCGTTTGTCACGGACAGGTTTTTTTTCTGGAATTTTAGCTCATTTAAACCTGTGGTACAAAAATAATTATTAACGTCGTCAGTAACAAAGATTAAAGATTTCAGACAGCGATATATTGTGTATATTATTGTTTTTTTATTTTAAAGAAAGTTTTAACTTAAATCAGAGCAGACGTTGTGCCACTCAAAACTTTAATCTTATATAATTTGGATAGTAAACATCAGTCGCAGTCGTTATCATTTCACTCTACGTGAACGAGTTTGAACCGAATTGCTTGCCGAGTTAAACCAGCTACACTGCGCACATTAAGTT
>JALZOH010000533.1 GCA_030857305.1 Acidobacteriota bacterium | reverse complement strand
CCGTAACACTGGCGCTGCCATCTTTCATCATCCCGTACATATAGCCGCCAATTCCAAGTATTAATAACAGTGCGCCGCAAATTATCGTCGTTAATGGCATATCAACATCTCACCTCAAGTAATTTTATTAAACATACAAAATTTAGCAGAGAAAGAGTTAAATGACGATTCGCCCAAAAATAAAAAAGTTGCGCCTTTGAAAACGCAAACTTTTTATCTTGTAAATTGAATGTGAATTATTTTCGTCGAACGGGTAGAGCGATATTCGTTGCGCCGTCGCTTCCGAAATAAACTCTCTGCGTAGCTTTCCGAAAATCCGTTTCTTTGGCTTCAAAAATGTTCGGCACAAACGTCTGCGGATTTCTGTCCGTGAGCGGAAACCAACTGCTCTGGATTTGCACCATTATTCGATGTCCGGCTTTGAATGTGTGATTTATTCCCGGCATCGTAAAAGCGATTTTTTCGACGGCGTTCGGCTTCATCGCCTGTGGTTTTTCAAAACTATTTCTAAATCTGGCGCGAAACGGTTCGCCGCGGACGAGCATTTGATAACCGCCCATATGTTTTTTGGTTTCAGGATTGGCGCCCAGATTATCCGGGTAAACGTCAATCAATTTCACAATAAAATCCGAATCAGTTCCGCTGGTTGAGGCGAATAAAGTCGGTTTTATATCGCCCGCCACGGTCAAGTCTTCGGTCAGAACTTCAGTTTCGTAAACCAATACGTCGGGTCGGCGCGAAGCAAAGCGCTGGTCATCAGTCATATACTCGCGCGTCATCCCGATTGAAACATCTTCGGTAAACGGAACCGGGCGCGCGGGATCAGAAATATATTCGTCAAAACCTTTTGCCGCCGTCGGTTTTACAAAAGATAAACCGCCGCTATTCTGCAAATAAAGCAGACGCATTTCCGTGTTGGGCGGACTCCATCTGTCATAAAACTTCCATTCGTTGGTGCCGGTTTCAAAAACGTTTACTTCTTTAATGTCTTTAATGTCGCCTTTATTTTTTAAGAAATAATTGAAAAAGGGAAGTTCCAACTGCGTGCGGTAAAACTCCGCCGTGCTCGCGCCAAAATCGACATTGCCGATTGATTTGCCGCTCGAACGCGCCCATCCGCCGTGAACCCAGGGTCCCATCACCAAAACATTAAAAATATTCGGGTTTTGCCGCTCGATGTGTTCATAGGTTTTGAGCGCGCCGTATAAATCTTCAGCGTCAAACCACCCGCCGACAGTCATTACCGCGGCTTTCACGTTTCTGAGCTTCGGCAGAATATTGCGCTCTTTCCAAAACTCATCATAATTTGGATGCTGCATCATCTCGTTCCAAAATTTGATGTCTACACCAAGCTGTTTACGGTAGATGTCGTCAGCATTGGCGAGCGAACCCATTTCGAGAAAATATTTGTAGCCGTCGCGTGTTCCGTGCGTAAAAGGTTTGCCGGTTGATGTTTCGGGTGTCACGGGAACGGGTCGGGGCTGTCCAAATCCCGATAAAAAATTATAAGCATGTGGCAGGAAAAGTGTGCCGTTGTGATGAAAATCATCGCCGATAAACCAATCGCCGATTGGCGCTTGCGGTGAAGCGGCTTTGATTGCCGGGTGCGAATCAATAATTCCCGCCGAAGTGTAAAATCCCGGATACGAAATGCCGTATATCCCGACTCTTCCGTTATTGTTCGGGACGTTTTTGGTCAACCATTCAACCGTATCAAAAGTGTCTGTGCTTTCATCAATATCAGTTTTGGCGCGATTGGCAATATCCGGGCGCATATCCATAAATTCACCCTCCGACATCCAGCGCCCGCGCACGTCCTGATAAACAAATATAAAACCTTCACGCGAATACAAATCCGACGGACCTAAACTCGTCTTAAAACGGTCTTTACCTTCTTTATCCTTTCCGTAAGGCGCAACCGTGTAAGGCGTGCGCGAAAGCATAATCGGGTATTTTTCCGCTCGACTCTTCGGCTCATAAATAACCGTGAAAAGTTTAACGCCATCGCGCATCGGAATTGAAGCTTCACGCTTTGTGTAGTTGGTTTTGATGTAATCGGCGAGTTCCTGTTGGTGCGGGGTTAATTGTTGCGGTTGTCCTTGCGCGAAATGTGAAACTTGGCTCAGAGCAAAAATTAAAAAGAGGAAAAACAAACTTCTCAAACAAATGATTTTCATAGTTTTCTCC
>JALZOH010000532.1 GCA_030857305.1 Acidobacteriota bacterium | reverse complement strand
GTTACAAGCAATTCTTTCGCGTCTGGCGATTGATTTTGAAAAAACGAGTTTACTTTCATTTATTTTTCCTAACTTTGTTTTACTGGTAATGGCGCTACTTGCCGGTTGGCTGTGCGGAAAATTTATCGAAAATTTACCGTTTCGCGCGCTCGGCTGCTGGGTCACGAGCAATTGGTTAAAAGATTTGAGTTTAGGTTTTATTTTTGGCGCGGTTTCGATTCTTTTTGCCGCCTTTATCGCGTTTGCCTTTGGCGGAATAAGTTTTCAAATTAATTATTCGAGCGAAAGTTCGTCAATCTTGACGACGCTCGGAGTTTCACTTTTAGTTTTTACAATCGGCGCTTTTGCTGAGGAAGCATTTTTTCGCGGTTATATCCTTCAGACGTTTTCGCGCGCCAATCTCTTTTGGTTTGGATTAGTTCTGACTTCCGTTTTTTTTGCCACAGTTCATCTCGGTAATCCAAATGCAAATCTTTTAGCTTGGTTTAACACATTTTTAGCCGGAATTTGGTTTGGTGTTGCTTACTGGAAGACCCGAAATTTGTGGTTTCCAATTGGCATTCATCTGGCGTGGAATTGGTTTCAAGGCGCGGTTTTAGGGATAAATGTAAGCGGCATTAAGGAGCTTACCACCGCGCCTCTCTTTCAGACAACAACAAACCCCGATTTCAACTGGCTGACCGGCGGCGATTACGGCATCGAAGGAGGTCTTGCCTGCACCGTGGCGCTGATTTTTTCAAGTATTCTGATTTGGTTCGCGCCGTTTTTAAAGGCGACCCGCGAAATGCTTGCTTTCAGCAGTCAAGAAATTCCGAAGCAAAAAATCGCTTAGTGATTTATGTTTAGAAATTTTTCTTCGCCAAACCTTAAATAGTTTGAATTTTAAAGCTAATATCCACCGCTTTTGCAGAATGCGTCAGCCTTCCAACGCTGATTAAATCAACACCTGCTTCAGCAAACGAACGAACTTTATCCAAATCCATTCCGCCCGAAGCTTCGAGTAAAACATTAGGATTGATATGTCGCGCCATTTCGACAAGTTTTTCGGCTTCTTCAGGAGTTTGATTGTCCAGCAAAACAATGTCCGCACCAGCTTCGATGGCTTCGCGGAGCTGCGCCCAATTGGAGATTTCGACTTCAATTTTATGCAGATGACCGACTTTCTGTTTCGCCATTGTCACCGCTTCGGTAATTCCGCCCGCCAGCGCGATGTGATTATCTTTGATTAAAACGCCGTCATCCAGCCCAAGTCGATGATTTTTTCCGCCGCCGATTGTGACGGCATATTTTTCGAGCATCCGCAGTCCCGGTGTAGTTTTTCGCGTGTCAACAATCTTTGCTTTCGTTCCTTCAATCGCTTCGACATATCGGCGAGTCAATGTCGCCACTCCGCTCATTCTTTGGATAAGATTGAGCGCGACTCGCTCACCCCCAAGCAAGACATCCGCGTAACCTTTAATCGTTGCAAAGACGGCTCCGGCTTTTATTTCGTCTCCTTCTTTAACAATTGATTCTATTTCAGGACTTTCCGGGTCAAGCTGAAAAAAAACGGCTTCGGCGATTTTGATACCGCAAACAATCAAATCTTCTTTTGCCAAAAATTTTCCATGCCCGCGCACGCCGGGCGAAACGGTTGACTGCGTCGTAATGTCGCCGCGCCCAATGTCTTCGCTCAAAAAATGCCCGATTGAATCAATAATTTCGCTGCTATCAAATAAATTCATAAGCCCTAAATTTACAAAGTAAAAGGTAAAAAGTAAAAAGGTAAAATATAAAATTAAAGATAAGATGTGGAAAATGAGAAGAGCAAAAGTTGTTAAAATTTTTTTGTTCTAAATTTTGATTTCTGATTTCTGTCTTCTCTACTCGTCCGTTTCTACCTCGGAAAAAGCAACGTCGTAAATCGCGTACTTTTCCCAATCTTTGTAATCGAAATGCCACCATTCATTGACATTAACCGTAAAATCTTCAGCTTCCATCAGCGCGCGCAGCAAATCACGATTTTTCTTCTGAGCGTTGCTCGCGCCCGCGTAGTTCGGATTTGCCTTTTCGGTAAAATCGTCATAATCGGTCGGCATCTCAACAAGCTCGCCCGTCTTTAGATCAAACATACTCAAATCAACCGCGCAGCCCCGATTGTGTTTCGAGCCGGTCTTTGGATTAGCGACGAATTTACGTTTGTCTTCC
>JALZOH010000531.1 GCA_030857305.1 Acidobacteriota bacterium | reverse complement strand
GGAACGCGCCGGTTTCGAAATCGTCCCGGTTCCGGTTTATTACCCGGAAGTTACTGAAATTTTGGGAAAGAAGATTTATCGAAATCTGTCTGATATTCCCGGAGACATTGACCTTATCAACGTTTTCCGGCGTTCTCAAGATGTTCCCAAACACACAGAAGATATTTTAGCGAAAAAGCCGAAAGCCGTCTGGCTGCAATCGGGAATTCGCAACGACGCGGTTGCCGAAACGCTTGCTAAGGCGGGAATTAAAGTCGTGCAGGATGCGTGTTTGATGGTTGAACACCGTGCGTTGAGATAAAAAGAAAGAGCGCGAAAATAAATTGGTTTATTTTATCTCTGCGTTCGGCGTGTTTGCGGCTTTCCGGATTTGCCACCGTGCAAGTTTGGTTTGCGTGCCGGTTCGAAAGTTTTTTCTGGCGGTTTTATTTTTTTGACGGTTTTATTAGATGGATTTTGGAAGGCTTTTACTTCGTCTTCGTCAAGCAAGCGATACGCGCCGACGGCGATGCGGTCGTCTTTGATGTGCCCGATTTGGGTGCGGCGAAGTTTGACTACCGAATGACCGATTGAATCAAACATCTTTCTGATTTGTTGGTTGTGTCCCTCAAAAAGAATAACTTGATACCAACCGTTATTTTCAGTTGACTGTAATTCGGTGATTTCAGCCGGAGCGGTCTTAAATCCGTCTTCGAGGAGCACTCCGCGCCGCAGTTTATTAATTGCATTTTCGTTCGGCAAGCCTTTGACCTTTACGTCATATACTTTTGGAACAGTCTTTTTTTGCGTAATAAAATTGGTAAAATCGCCGTCATTCGTCAAAATAATCAGACCTTCGGTGTTGTAATCAAGCCGCCCGACCGGGTGCAGTTTGCCGAGCGCAGGCGCCGCCAAATCCGTCACGAGCTTTCTGCCTTCCGGGTCAGCCGCGCTTGATAAATAACCTTTCGGTTTATTGAGCAGCACATAAACTTTTTCGCGTCCGGCAATTTTGGCGTTTATTAATTTGCCGCTGACTTTGATGTGGTCGGTTTCAGGGTTGGCTTTCGTCCCGAGTTGCGTGACAATTTCGCCGTTAACCGTAACTTCGCCGCTGGCGATGAGTTCTTCGGCTTTGCGACGCGAGGCGATACCGGCTTGCGCGATAAGTTTTTGTAATCTTTCCATTGATAAATTTCTCTTTTTTGACAACCGACAACTTCTTTACTTTGTTCGCGGCAAAACCGGTACATACTTGTCCATCGAAGCGTAGATTTGCAGGTAAATTTTTGTTTCGCGCGGAATCAAGGTTTTCCAGTTTGCGCCGCCGCGCCGTATGTAACCGGCAAGTTTCGCCGGATTTGAATTGTAACCCGCCGACAACAATTCAACCGGTGTCGCAATTCCGGTTTGGAGCGCGTCGTTAATCGTATCATTGGAAATCAAATCGCCCCACGTCATCTGCATATAAAGCAGCATTGCCTGCGCGGCGTTCTGATGATTTCTCATTCCTTCGACAAAATCGGGTATCAAACCGACGTTATAGTAACGCGAGCGAATCATACTGTATGTCCAGGGAATCATCTGCACCATTCCGCCCGCGCCCGCCGAACTGACCGAATAGCGATAAGTCTGTCCTTCGTTCAAAGCGTAAAGCGCGTATATTTCGTTAAAAAGAGTTTGGTTGTATTCAGTCCAAAAACGCTGGTGGTCAATATGCTCGACAATGCTTAATCTTTCCGCCATATCAACGACTTGCGGCGAGATGAAAACTCCTTTTTTCTGCAAACTTTCACGCGCAATATCGAGCGTATTTCGTATATAGATTCGACCGGCGTTGACAACCTCCGGCGTAACGATGCCCGGATGTGTCGAAATGTAATAAGCCGTTTCCACAAACGAGCCGTTGCGCTCAATCGGATACTGCACGAGCAGCGGCAAATGCGCCCGATTTTCCCCGTCAATAATCATTACGGGCGTGTTGACAAAGTTGGCATTAACAATGCGAGCCGTAACGAGTTTACCGTTTGCGGTCGTTACTGCAATCTCCGCGTTACGAGATAGAAACGCCGTTTTCGTCATTACGATATAATCAACCTGCGAGGTTACATAATCGTAAAATGCAACGCGAATAACATTGGTAATCAAAGAACTATCGGTCATAGCAGTCGGAATCGGACGCGCCGTCATATGTCTTTTGGCTTCGGCA
>JALZOH010000109.1 GCA_030857305.1 Acidobacteriota bacterium | reverse complement strand
CCGCGCCAGCGTCGACCGCCGCTTTGACCGCGCCGACTTCACCGCGTACAATCGCCGTCACGAGTCCCGCATCAATTTTTTCGTAACCGACGAGCGTTACATTCGCAGATTTAACCATTGCGTCCGCCGCTTCGATCATTGCCACTAGTCCCATACATTCGACCATTCCGAGTGCTTCCATAAATTTTGCCTTTTTCTCTCAATATAATTTTTCCATTTTATGAAAATAATATTAACAAAGTTTTAGTTGTATATTCCCGAACCTTTGAAAAGTTCTGCAAAATTAAACATTATTATATTTTGGCGTTTTACTTTAATTGTAATGCCAAAAATAAAACACCGGCGGCAAATAATGTTAGACAGAGCGCGACGATTATAAACAAAGGATTCGGAGTGGTTTCCCTTTCTTCCCAAATGAGTTCAGTTCTTTTTGGGTGAATTACCTTAGATTTGCGGCGCAAGGTGGCAGCCGATCTTAATTTGACTTTCTCTTGAGTGTTCGCTTTTGGGAAAGACTTTTTATTTGTTTCTTCATTAATAGCTGCTGCCGCCGGAATGTCGGTAATAATGGGCTCTATGTTTTTTACATTTTTGTTTTCGGAAATTTTATCAATGAATAAATCAGCTTTTTTTGAAATTCCATTTCTATCATTGCTTTCATTGCTTTCAACTTTTAAAGCGACGGAAGCGCCGCAGTAGTAACAAAAAAGCGCTTGTGAGCGAATGTCTGCGCGGCAGATATCACAAACCAAATTTTCGACAAAAGTTTTTGCCATTTCTTTTTAACAAATACACATTAGCAGACAGTCAAAAACCATTAAAATTATTTTTTCGGCTTTTAATCGTTATCTTCCGGTTATTATATTTTAGCAAATATTTCTTTTTCTTCGCCTAAATCCCGCGCCGAAGGCGTAATTATAGTTTTTGCCGTGATGTAAATTTTCTCACCCGTTTCGACCGCCCGCTTGACGTCTTCCTCGCTGACAAAATCCACTACTTTAGCTTTCACGCCATTGCTGGAATTTTCATTTTTTAATTCGTGAATAATTGTTTTAACCGGACTCGACGGATTTTGAATTTCAGTCTGTAAATCTATATCGATGATTTCTTCCTGAGGTTCCACAATTTTCTGGCGCAAAAACTTATCTACAATCGCCGCGATTTCATCACGCTTCATCGATTGCGGATTACCAACTGCGGCTTTGTCGAAACTCTGACCATTTGCTGCCGCCCGGCTTTTCTCGACATTTTGCGGCAGACTTTGAACTTTGAACTTTGAACTTTGAACTGATTTTGTCTCAAAAGCGACGCGCTTGATATCCATTAAGTGAATCGGCGAGACGTTATCAGAAGTAACGTTTCCGCCCCAGGAACCGCAGCCGAGCGTCATCGAAGGCGCGAGCGCGGTCGAAAAACCGATTGCGCCGTGCGTCGTCGGTGAATTGATGATGATGCGCGAAGCCGGCATTTGTTCGCCGTAACGAACGGCTGCTTCGCGCGACCCGGTATGCATTCCGGCGGTGTGTCCCATCCCGCCAAACTGCAAAATTTCTAAACAACGCCGCGCACCTTGCTCGACTCCTTCAGCGACGAAAAAAGCCAGCGTCGGCGATAACTTTTCGATTGACCAGGGAAAGTCGCGTCCGACTCCGCCGCAGTCGGCGAGCAGACAACGAGTTCCGTTTGGGACGCTAATGCCGGCAAGGTTGGCAATGTACTCGGCTGATTTACCGACGATTTTCGGATTCAGTGTTCTCTGTTCGGTAAGCAGAATCTGCCCAACTTTATCAGCTTCCGTCTGCCCCAAAAAATGTCCGCCCTGCGCTTTGAATTGTTCGCGGACAGCCATTTCAATCGGTGCATCGACAACTACCGTCTGCTCGGAAGCGCAAATCGTCCCGTTGTCAAAACAAGTACTGGTTAAAATGTCGTCGACGGCTTTTTCGATGTTTGCAGTTTGCTCTATAAATACAGGCACATTTCCCGGTCCGACACCAAAAGCAGGTTTCCCGGAAGAATATGCCGCGCGAACAAGCCCGATTCCGCCGGTCGCCAAAATCACCGCCGTTTTTTTATGCTTCATCAAAGTTTCTGTGCCTTCGATCGTCGCATTCGACAAACAACCGATGGCATCAGGCGGCAAACCCTCTCGGACGGCTGCGTCCCGCATAATTCGGGCCGATTCGGCGATACATCGAACGGCAGATGGATGCGGGGATAAAACAATTGTATTGCCTGACTTGATAGCAATGATAATTTTGAAGATTGCTGTAGATGTCGGATTGGTTGAAGGGATAATGGCGGCGACCACTCCGCGCGGGCTGGCAATTTCGACTATCTCCTGGGTTTCCTTAATAACACCGACCGTTTTCATCGTCCGAAAATAATTCCAGACATCTTCCGCCGCAAAACGGTTTTTCTCTCGTTTATCCTCCGGTTTTCCGAACCCGGTTTCTTCACACGCCATCTGCCCGAGACTCGCCGCCGCCGCGAGCGCCGCTTGCGACATGGCTTCGCAAATACGGTCGATTTTCACCTGGTCAAACCTCTCTAACGTTTGAAAAGCCAAGTGTGCCGCCTCGACAGCATTGCGCGCTTCTTCCTGTGAAATTAAATTGTTGGGTTCGGACATCTTTAGATTTCAAATTTCAAATTTCAGATTTCAGATTGAAAACATCTATTTTGAAATCTGAAACCTGAAATTATTTCGTTCGTGATTTGGTTCTTTCATCCGTTGTGATTGAACTATTTGCATTTCCCGCACCGAGTTGTCCGCGTGAGCCGCCCTGAATTGCTTTTTCATCAGGGCTGTAGCCGACGCCTTTCGGCAGTACTCTTTCAACTTCACCGTGCGGACGCGGAATGACGTGAACGCTGATCAGCTCACCGACACGACGGGCGGCGGCAGCTCCGGCATCAGTGGCAGCCTTCACCGCGCCGACATCGCCTCGCACGAAAATCGTCACATAGCCCGCGCCGATATATTCTTTTCCGATCAAATCAACATTTGCGGCTTTGACCATCGCGTCTGCTGCTTCCACCGCCCCAACGAAACCTTTGGTTTCAACCATTCCGAGTGCTTCAAGAGCCATTTTGCATTCCTCTCATTTTAAGATTGTTTGTTAGATTTTATTACAAGATGTAAATAAAGGCTAAAAGTATCATGCTGAACTTGCAATAATCAAGCTTAAGTTCAAAACAAAACTCGCCGAAAGCATTGACATACACTCTTTAACAAAGATATATTTCAGTTTTATAAACGGTTTCGGTTTGTAAGTTGTAAAAGGATAGTAGATTACGGAGAAAATGTCATTAACTCTCGGCGAAAAACTGCGGCAAGCGCGTGAAGAGCGAGGTATCTCTATCCGTGAGGTTGCTGATCAAACACGTATTTCCGCGTCTTATCTTGAATGTATCGAAAATAACGATTACCGAACTCTGCCCGGAGGCATTTTTAATAAAGGTTTTGTCAAATCTTTTGCCAAATATGTCGGACTTGACCAACAGGAGGCGTTGCAAGATTACGCCAGTCTCGTTGCCAATCAAAATATTAATGTCGATGAAGAGTTAAAAACATATCGTCCTGAAGTACTTACCGGTAATCGAGGAAATTCGTCAATGCTGGCGACCATTTTTTTTGTAGTAATAATCCTGAGTTTAGGGACCGCGGGGATTTTATTTCTTCTCAAATACCTTCCTGAAAGCCAAAATCAACTATTTTCAAATTCATCGGCAAATTCGAATACAAACGGTACGAATTCAATAAATAATTTTGGTTCAAACGAATTAAATGCTTCAACCCTCACGGCGCCTTCGCTGGGTGAAACGAAAATTGAATTTAAGGCTTTGAAAAACCCTGTTTCGGTGGTATCTAATTCTGACGGAAAAAGAGCAAGTTATTTAATCACTCCTGAAAAACCGTTTTTTTTCGAGCCGAAACAAAATTTGACACTAAGCTATTCAAAAAGCCAGGCGCAAAACGTTCAGCTGACAATCAACGGCAAGCAAATAAATTTACCCCCAACCTCAGCAAATTCGCTGCGTCGGGCGATTGAACTGGAAATTACTAATGATAATCTCCGGCAAATTTGGGAAAGTGGCGCGATTAAATTAAATACCGACGGCAATATAAATTCGGCTTCACGATTACAATAGATATCCAATGTGGTTTTTTTACAAGTTGAAATTTAAATATTTTCTTTTTTATAATTATTTGAGCCTATTTGCGCCCGCCGAAAGTGCGGGCTTTTTTGTCGATTAAAAACGATTGGTTTTTAATCGAGAATTTTATAATTTTATTTTTATCCAAAAACTTACGCAGAATTTGTAATTTATGAAGATAGAAGAAATGAAGGAAGGTTTAACCTTTGAGGATGTTTTACTCGTGCCGGCTTATTCGGACGTTCTGCCTGGTGAAACCGATACCTCGACGCTTTTTTCCCGAAATATTAAGCTGAATATTCCGCTTTGCTCGAGCGCGATGGACACCGTCACCGAAGCGTCTCTCGCTATTGCGCTCGCTCAACAAGGCGGAATTGGTGTTATTCACAAAAATTTTTCGGTTAAACAACAGGCGGAGGAAGTTGACAAGGTCAAGCGGAGCGAATCCGGAATGATTGTCAATCCGGTCACAATTAGGGATAATCGCCCGGTAAATGAAGCCTTAAGCGTGATGGAACGCTTCAAAATAAGCGGTGTTCCGGTGGTCGACGAAAACGGTCTGCTGGTCGGTATTATCACTAACCGAGATTTGCGTTTTGAAACTCGCTTTGACGCGCCCGTTTCGGATGTGATGACCAAACAGCCGCTCATTACCGTTCCAATCGGCACAACTCTGGATGAAGCAAAAGTAAAGCTTCAAAAACACCGCATCGAGAAGCTTCTGGTCGTTGACGATAACGGACTTCTTAAAGGCTTAATAACAGTTAAAGATATACAAAAAGCGATAAAATATCCGAACGCAGCGAAAGATGAATTTGGTAGATTGCGCGTGGCGGCAGCAATCGGCGCCACCGGCGATTTTCTTGAACGCGCCGAAGCGTTGATAAGTTCGCGCGTCGACGCAATCGTTATTGACACGGCGCATGGTCATTCTTCGCGCGTTATCGAAGCGGTTAAAAAAGTTAAACAAAAATTTTCCGGCGTTGAAGTCATTGCCGGAAACGTCGCAACCGGCGACGCCACAAAAGCGCTTATTGATGCAGGCGTTGATGCGGTTAAGACCGGAATTGGTCCGGGCTCGATTTGCACTACTCGCGTAGTAACCGGCGCGGGCGTTCCGCAAATTACGGCGATTGCCGAATGTGTTGAAGCCGCAGAGGCTTCGGGCGTTCCGATTATTTCCGATGGCGGAGTAAAATTTTCCGGCGACGTGGCGAAAGCGATTGCTGCCGGTGCAGACTCGGTGATGATTGGTTCTTTGTTTGCCGGAACTGAAGAAGCTCCCGGCGAAGTTATTTTATATCAGGGACGCTCCTTTAAGACTTATCGCGGAATGGGTTCAATCGGCGCGATGAAAAAAGGTTCAAGTGACCGTTACGCGCAGGAAGGAACGGTTTCCGATTCAAAATATGTGCCCGAAGGAATTGAAGGTCGCGTCGCTTACAAAGGAACGCTGGCTGAAATGGTAACGCAGCTCGTCGGCGGTCTCCGTTCGGGAATGGGTTATACGGGCTGCAAGAATATTGATGAATTACACAGAAACGCCCGCTTTATTCGAATAACAAGCGCCGGCTTGCGCGAATCGCACGTTCACGATGTTATTATTACGAAAGAAGCGCCGAATTACCGTATGGAATCGTAATATCTATTTAATAACCGCGGTTAGAAATTCAAATAAAAGAATCAATTGTTCGTTTATTTATTCTATCGGCATCATCTGGATTCATTCACTTAAATTCAAACTCCGGTAACTTTGGTGAACTACCCAATTTCTGTTGAAGCAATCAGCTCAGGTTAGATTCTCCCATTCGGCGTAAAGGTTTTGGATTTCCTTCTCAAAATTTTGATAATCATTTGTCAATGCCTGAAACTTCGAGTGGTCGGCAATAATTTGTAAATCGTTCATCTGGGCGCTGATTTTTGTTAAATTTTCTTCGGCAAGCGTTATTTCAGATTCAACCTCGCTCAATCTTTGTTTTATCCTCTGACGTTCATTTTTACTCAGATTTGATCGTTCATTTTTTACTTCAGCGGTTTCCTCTTTAATTTCGGATTTTCTTTTGACTGTCGGCTCTCTATTTTCGACTCTCTTAACTTTCCATTCGTGAAAATCCGAGTAATTGCCAATGAAAATTTCAATCTGACAATTTTCTTCAAAAGATAAAATTTGTGTTGAAACCTGGTCGAGAAAAAACCGGTCGTGGCTGACCGTTAATATTGTTCCGGGAAAAGATTCCAGCGCGCTTTCCAGCGCTTCGCGCGAAGGAATGTCGAGATGATTGGTCGGCTCGTCCAAAACCAGGACATTGACGTTTGAAAAAATAAGTTTAGCCAACGCGAGCCTTCCTTTTTCACCGCCCGACAAATCCGCCACGCGCTTAAAAACGTCTTCGCCGACAAACAAAAATCTGGCTAAAAAAGAGCGCAGCGCCCCATTCTCCGCGAGCGGCGCGACGCGGCGCAGTTCCGCAATAATTTCGTTTCGCCCGTCTAAATCCTCAAGCTGCTGTGAATAATAGCCGACTGCCGTTTTTGCCCCCCAAATTATTTTACCGCCGAGTTCGCGCTGATTCCCAAGAATCGTTTTAAGAAATGTTGTTTTGCCCGTTCCGTTTCCGCCGATAATTCCCAGACATTCGCCGCGATGCAAAGTGAAATTGATATCATTTGCTAGAAGTTTTTCGCCATAACCGATAGCCAAATCCTCGACCATTAAAACATTTACTCCGGCACGCTCGACCGTTTTTAATTGAAAATTTCCGCTCGAATGGTCTGCCGAGACTGCTTCGATGCGGTCTATTTTCTCGAGCATCGTTCGTCTGGATTTTGCTTGTTTGGTTTTTTGTCCGGCAAGGTTTTTTCTGATAAATTCTTCTGTTTTATTAATATAGGCTTGTTGATTTTCAAATTCGCGTTTTTGCTGTTCGCGTCTGAGCTCTCTTTCAATCAGAAATGCCGAGTAATTCCCGACATAGGAGAAAGCCTTACCTTGCTCGATTTCGATCACCTTGCGGCAAGTGCGA
>JALZOH010000530.1 GCA_030857305.1 Acidobacteriota bacterium | reverse complement strand
TAAAGTTTACAGTTCCGGGCGGAGTCATAAATTCAAGATTGCCATTACAGGTATTGTTATCACCAACCGATTGGCAAAAATCTTTTTTAATTGTGATCCTAGGCTGCGCCTTTACGTCAGTGGAAGAGATTCCAACTACATACAATAAAGCCAAACCGAAAAGAAACGATTTGACAAATAATTTAGAAAAAGTTTTGGGGTTCATAATTTATCACCTTGTAGATTTATTTATTTTTATAAACATTTCAAAAAACTTTACTCGCTAACTCGAATTAAATTTTTAACTCGGAAAGGTTTCAGCTAAAGAATGTAGTTTCTTAAAATTGTTTGTTAAATCAGTTTTCACTGAAAGTTTAATGCTTTATATTTAATGCTTTTATTAGTGGGTCGGCACTATACAACTATTTTATCCATATTCCGACTTATAAAAATGAAAGTTGAATGATATTCAAAACTTTGACCATTTACTTCTATTTTGAAATTACAATTAGAGTCGTTTTTACGAATAATTAAGACGATAAGCCATATCGGTTTTCTCGCACAACCGAAAATTTTCCCTTTTTGACAGATTTTATTCCTTTTTTCATAGGACTTTATTCCCCCTAGCGAAAATTTTTAAACTACTCAAAATATTGAATAAAAAAATTTCATAGTAATATTGAGGATTCGATGGGTAATTAAAGATAAAAATGAATTAGCGGAATTTTTGGAGAGAAATTATTAGGTATGGAAATAACTGTTGAAGAAGGTAAAAAATGTTTTTATGCTGACATTATCAATAATCTAATTTATGTCTTTATAAAAAGTTTTCAATGGTTGATCGTGATAAATTTTAAATATAAAATCTTTTGTTTTACAATTCGATAATGAAAACAAACGCTCATTTTTATTTTTTTGTTATTTTCAAGCTTTGTTTATAAGCTAATGGCATAATCAATAAAATCTTTTCATTTGCGATAGCTTCTATCTTGTTAATATGCTTAAAAATCTACTCCTTTTTACCTTTTATTTTGTCGTGTTTTACCCGGCAATCGTCGCGCAGGAAGTATCTCCAGAAACCAAAGTTAAATCGGCTACGTCGGGAAATTCAAAAAAATCTAACCAACGCCCGGTCATTAAAGCGTCGAAAACTACTATCGAGTCCGTTCCGTTTGAGAAAGCTAGCGTAGAGACGATGGGGATGCAATGCGTTAAATTTGAAACTGAAGCGGGTGTTATTGAGTTAGAGATGTTTCCCGAAAGCGCCCCCGAGGCAGTCCGTAACTTTCTTAACCTCTCAGCCGCCGGTAGTTACAATACAACCACCTTCAGCCGAGTTGTTCCGGGATTTATCGTCCAGGGAGGTGATCTCGCTACACGCGAAAAAATAACGCCGGAACTTGACAAACGCTCGCGACGAACGATTCCTGACGAGCCGAGTTTAATAAAGCACGAACGCGGCATTCTCTCAATGGCACGCTCAGACGCGCCAAACAGCGCGACTACCAATTTCTTTATACTGGTCGGGCAAGCGCGACACCTGGACGGAACTTTCGCCGCCTTCGGAAGAGTTACGCGCGGTATGGAAGTCGTTGATGCCATCAACAAAATGCCGATTGAAGGCGACAAGCCGAAAAAACCCGCGCGCCTGACCCGCGCGACAGTTGCGCGCTGTCCGGTTCAGACGGCGCCATAAAGCAAAAAGCCGAATTTAAAGCTCCTCCCATAAATTTCAAATTTATAAAAAAGTCTCTTTCTTTCTTTGCTGGAGCAATAAAAAATCCCGCTTTGTGGCAAAGGCGTAAAAGAAGACAAAAACAATCAAAGCATCAAACTATTTTTGAGATAACTTTGCAGTAATTTTATTTTTTTATTATTAGAAGAGTTTTACTCGAAGCATGTGTTAGCGATTGTAATAAACTTCTCGCTGTCAGTAAATCCGTATTCTTCGCCATACCACCGTTTGAGCTTTTGTGAAGCTGCATTAAAATCGGCTTTGGTCAGATTTGGACTTTGATCAAGCCACTGTCGGCAACTCCGCTTTCTGACACTTCGACGCACAAACGAACGCAATCCGAAATTACTCGAAAAATTCGATGGATTTAACGCTTCGTTGAAATGATTTGAAATAAAGGGTTTAATAAGAATTTCTTGCATATCAGCATTTTCATTAAATTTCCAAAATCCGTTTTTGAGAAGCAAAATGGCGGG
>JALZOH010000108.1 GCA_030857305.1 Acidobacteriota bacterium | reverse complement strand
GTTCCTAACCGCTTTGTTGTCATTCGGGCAAACGGTAAAAGTTCAAAGTCCGCGTCAGGAAAAACTTCTTAACGGATTAAAAACACTCGTCTGGAGCGAGCCAAGCGCAGATAAAGTCGCAGTTAAAATTCGCATCCACAACGGTTCGGCGTTCGACCCGCAAAACAAGGAAGGCGTGATGGCGTTGCTGGCAGAAGTTTTGTTCCCAAATGAAACCGTTAAAGAATTTTTTCGCGAAGATTTGGGCGGAAGTTTAGAAATCAGCAGCAATTATGACTACGTTCAAATCAACGCCACGGCAAAAACCGACCAGTTTTTAACGATGCTCGAAACTGTCGCCAACGCCGTTACGAATCCGCAGATTGATAAAGAAACGACTCAGAAAGTTCGCGCCGCGCAAATTGAAAAAGTTAAGGAATTAGAAAAAAACCCGGCGTATATTGCCGACCGTGCTGCTGCCAAGCGCCTCTTCGGTGATTTTCCGTACGGCAGAGCGCAAATGGGAATCGCCGAATCGCTTGCAAAAATTGACTTTGCCGATTTACTTTTTGCCAAAGAAAGGTTTTTAACTTCCGACAATGCCACAGTGGCAATCAGCGGAAACGTCAAACCGGAATTAGCTTTGCGCGCAATCCGCCGTTATTTTGGTTCGTGGATCAAAGCGGATAAAAAAGTTCCGGCAACTTTTCGCCAGCCCGATTCGCCTGACACAACTGTCCTGACGAGCAAATCTCTTGATGAAAATCGAAGCGAGCTGCGAATTGCTTTTCGCGGATTAGCCCGAAACGACAAAGATTTTTGGGCTTCGAACGTTCTGACCAATATTTTGAAAAAGCGGCACAACGGCGAAGTTCGTCAAGAAGCGCGATTACTGCACGGCATATTATTATTAGGTGTCTCCGCGCAGGACATTGTAGAGCCGTCGCAAGCAACTAAAGTAATGATCGATTCATATTTTAACCAGCCAATCAAAGAAGTTGAATTTGTTGCGGCTAAAAACGAATTATTGGCTGAGATAAATAAAAAAGATGTCGCAGAAATTTGGTTAGACGTTGCTACATACAAACTCGATTCGGTTAAAGCGGAATTACAAGCGGCGCAGAGCACAACCGTCGCAGATGTCAATAGATTAATTGAACGATTTAAAAAAGAACCGATGGTAACGGTTTTGATGCTGCGAAACAAACCGACGATGACAAGTTCAAACAATTAAAAAAATTTTAATGTTAAACGAAAAGACCGCTGAAGAACGAAAACACGCCAGAGCTGTACGTGAAATGTTTTCAGGTATTGCTCCACAATACGATTTCCTCAATCATTTCCTTTCACTCAACATTGACAAGCGTTGGCGCAGACTGGTCGCGCAAAAACTGGAAAACATTTTAGAAAATCCAAACGCGCTCATTTTAGATGTGGCTTGCGGAACCGGCGATTTGGCATTTGAACTGCAAAACTCCGGCAAAGCAAAAGTTATCGGGACGGATTTTTGCCGCCCGATGCTCAAAGTAGCCTTTGATAAAAACAAAAAAAACAACTCGGTAATTCCATTTTTGGAAGCCGACGGAATGAATTTGTCTTTTGCCGACAATACTTTCGACGCCGTAACAATCGCTTTTGGTCTGCGAAACTTTTCCAACTGGCAGAATGGTTTAGAAGAACTTTTTAGGATTTTGAAGAAAAACGGAAAACTTGTCGTTTTAGAATTTTCCACCCCTGTTCTTCCCGGCTTTCGGCAAGTGTTTCAGTTTTATTTTTCACACATTCTGCCGCGCGTCGGCGGCGCGGTCAGCGGTTCGCGTGGGGCATACGAGTACCTTCCCGATTCGGTTTCTAAGTTTCCCGACCAGAGAAATCTTGTTGGGATGATGCGAGAAAACGGCTTTTCCGATGTAGAATATAAAAATCTGACCGGCGGAATTGCGGCTATTCATACGGGCACAAAAAAATAATCTCACGCATTTGCCGGAAATGATAATGTCCGCATAAAATCTACTGCAACTCGAATGAAATACAAAGTACTTAATTTTCTTCGCCAATTCGCTCTTCTGCTCCTTGTTGTGTGGACGGTTGTCTCGCTTGTCACGCTTCTTATCGAACTTGTTCCCGGCGACCCCGCAACGGCGATTTTAGGCGAACAGGCGACGCCTGAACAAATTGCCAATTTTAATGAAAAACACGGGCTCGATAAACCGGCATTTTTCTTTTCCTACACCGGCGAAAAAGGTTTTGTCTGGAGCGGTACGGATAATCGTTATTCTGATTATTGGACGGGACTCATAAAAGGTGATTTAGGAAAATCATTCCGCACCGACCGTCCGGTTTTGGATATGATTCTGGAGCGGTATGCCTCAACTATCAAACTCGCGCTGGCGGCAATGCTGGTTGCCATCGCCATCGCTTTGCCGCTCGGAGTTCTTGCCGGAACAAATAAAAATACACTGATTGATAATTCTTCATCATTCGTCGCACTGCTCGGCATAAGCCTTCCGACTTTTGTAATTGGACCATTTCTGGTTTATATTTTTGCGGTCAAACTCGGTTGGTTTTCCCCGACTGGAAGCTCAAATCCCGAAGATATTATTCTGCCAGCCGTGACTTTAGGCGCGGCACTTTCGGCGATTTTAACCAGAATGGTGCGCTCCTCCGTAATCGAAGAACTAGGCGAAGATTACGTCAGAACAGCCCGCGCAAAAGGCTTGAGCGAGCGAACGGTCGTTTATAAGCACGTGCTCAAAAACGGCTTGATTCCGGTCGTCACAATTTTGGGGTTGCAACTGGGCGTTTTGCTGGCGGGCGCGATTATCACCGAGAAAATTTTTAGCTGGCAAGGTTTAGGCTTGCTTCTGCTCGAAGACGGCATCGGCAAACGCGATTATCGCCTCGTGCAAGGCTGCGTTCTCGTCATCAGCGTCACGTATATTTTGGCAAACTCATTGACCGACTTAGTTTATCGCTGGCTCGACCCGCGAATTAGATTGTCATAAAATTAAATGGATGAAAGATAAATACGTTAATAAATTAGAAACGGTGCGTATCGAATCGCTGACACACGAGTTTCGCTTGATTCGATTGTTTACGCTTATAAGCGCGGCGAGTTGGCTGAAGCGATTGGGCAAAGTTTTCCCTCTCTAACATTAGGGCAAGTTCACGGCGCAATTGCTTTTTATCTTTCCAACCGCGAAATGATTGACGAGTATCTTCGGCAAGGCGAAATCGAATACGTTAAAATGCGGCAGCAGTGGCGTTCAAAAGATCCTGAATTTTATGCCCGTTTTGAAAAAATGCGCGAGAAAATGAAACAAAAAGTTTAAACTGCGATGAAAGTTTCTTTTCAAGCTGACAATGACCTTAACCAGAGAATTGTCGCCGCGCTTCTGCGAATTGAACCGACGATAGACTTCCAAACTGCGATTTAATTAAAACTTCACGGTTTAGATGATGCGTCGGTTTTGGCTTTGTCGGCTTTTGAAGGTAGAGTTTTGGTTTCACATGATCAAAGCACAATGCCAATTCATTTCTCCAAATACATTTCGGAAAATATAAGCATGGGAGTTTTGATTGTTCCACAAACTTTATCTCTGGAAACGGTTACTGAAGAAATTTTGATGGTTTGGTCTGCCTCCGAAGCAGACGAATGGATTAACCGAATTTCATATATTCCGCTTTAATTCTAATGAATCGTTTAACCTATATTGGAATCGCCATTGCCGCATTATTTATTTTGACGGCGATTTTTGCCTCATTTATCGCGACGCAAGATGTAACCGCACAGAATTTGGCGATGCGTTATGCCTCGCCGTCCGCCGCGCATTGGTTTGGAACTGACGCTCTGGGACGCGATGTTTTTTCGCGGGTCGTTTTCGGGGCGAGGATTTCGCTGCAAGTCGGAATTATTGTCGTTGTTGTGTCTTCGGTAATCGGCACTTTCATCGGTGCGGTGGCGGGTTTTTATGGGGGTTGGGTCGATAAAATTTTATCCGGTTATATTTTCAATGTTTTCCTCGCATTTCCCGGTTTGCTGCTTGCCATCGCGCTCGTCGCTTTTCTCGGTGCGGGACTCGGCAAATTAATTCTCGCGCTGTGCATCATCGGCTGGGTCGGCTATGCTCGCGTGATGCGCGGACAAGTTTTAAAAGTGCGTGAATATGATTTTGTGCAGGCGGCACGTGCGCTCGGCGCAAGCAACGGGCGCATTTTATTTACGCACATTTTACCGAATGCGATTCAACCTTTGATTGTCCAGGCAAGTCTCGGGATGGCGGGCGCGGTTTTGTCCGAGGCGTCTCTCTCGTTTTTGGGTCTGGGAATTCCGCCGCCGGCGCCGTCCTGGGGAACGATGATTGAGGAAGGTCGCGGTTTTGATATTCTTTATAACGCTCCGCACGTTTTATTGTTTCCGGGCGTTGCAATTGCCTTAACCGTTCTCGCCTTTAACTTTATCGGTGACGGTCTGAGAGAATATCTTGATCCGAAACAAAGAAAAAGATAACTTTTAACTATCTAAATTTTTATTGAGCATTTAAATAAAGTTAGATTCATTTGAAATTAAAGCGTGTGTCAGTAGCCCGACCATCAGGGAGGGCTTTACACCCGAAGCCCGCGCTCACGCCTGGGCTACTGACACAATCTAATTTTTGTTGGTTGCTAAGAATGTCAGTAGCCCATTTGAAATAATGTTTTTAAAGCAGTTAGTTTAATTATTGTGTCATCAATTTCTATTCAAAACCTTTCAAAAGTTTATCCGCCATCGTTTCCCCGTTTGAAAAAGTTTCTTCATCTTGCCATAAAACCCTCGATCGAAGCTTTGCGAGACGTGTCTTTTGATATTCGAGAAGGTGAAATTTTTGGACTTATCGGGCGAAACGGCGCAGGAAAAACAACTCTGACAAAAATCATTGCGACACTTGTGCAGCCGAGCGGCGGACAAGTTTTCGTCGAAGGCTTCGATACAGTAGCTGATGAAGTAAAAGTGCGCTCTATGATTGGTTTGGCAACCGCCGAAGAGAGAAGCTTTTACTGGCGCCTAACTTCGCTGCAAAATTTAATGTTTTTTGCGCGGCTCTACGGAATAAAAGACGAGGCTGCGCGTCAAAGAATTGTTGAACTCTTTGAACAATTAGATTTAAACGATTTAACAGATCGCAATTTCTCTGAGCTTTCGACCGGAAATAAACAGCGTCTCGCCGTTGCGCGCGCGCTTATTCCAAATCCGCCGATTCTTCTGCTTGATGAACCGACACGCTCGCTCGACCCTCTGGCGGCGGGGAAAATGCGTGAACTCATTTTATCGCTTAAAGGTATTTCTATCCTTTTGACATCGCACAACTTAAATGAGGTTGAAGAACTTTGTAACCGCGTCGCCATAATTTCACGCGGAGAGATTCGCGCTGTCGAGACGCCTGAGAAATTGCGGCTTTTTCATAAACAAACTCAAACCGTAAAAATAAATTTTACAAATCCTTGTGAAAAAGAATTAAAGCCGATTTTAGCCGACTATTTAGAGGATTTTACGATCGAATCAAAAAAAGATTTTTTGGAACTCGAATTTTCACGCGAAGCCTCTGACGATTTGCTCGGAAAAACAGTTTCCCTCCTAAATGAAAATGGCGCGAAAATTCTGGATATTACGACTGAAAAGGCAACGCTTCTCGATGTGCTGGAAAGTTATGAATAATTTTTTTCCTAAAACTTTGATATTCAACTTAATAATCTAATAAATATTTATTAGATTATACCTCTGGCAGTTAACTCCCGCTCTAAATCGATAACATTTTCCAAATGCAAAGTTTGGAAACCGCATTCCGCCGCCGCTTTTGTATTTTTTTCGCGGTCGTCAATAAATAAACATTGTTCACCCGAAGTTTGTGTAATCAGCAAAACTTTGTTGTAAATTTCTAAATTGGGTTTTGTAATGCCGATAAAACAGGAACTGAAAAAATTTGTAAAATATTGTTTTAAGCCGAATTTGTTGATCCGAAATTGATTTAACTCAAGCGATTCGTTATTCAAGGCTGAAAGACAAAATTTTTTTTCTACAGATAACTTGCTTAAAATATTCAGAGAACTCTGGTGAGCCTTAGATTGACTTTCGAGAAATTCCACAAATTCAGTTTTTGAAAATTCACGATCTTGATAAAAGATTACTTCGTCTAAATAATCTACCAGCGAAGTTTTCCCAATTTCAAAATCTTCAAAAACTCGCTTGTGTCTTGTTTCGCTCGTTTGAAAGTCATAATTAAAATGCTTGGCGGCAAGCTCTCGCGATACGTGGTCCCAAGCGTTTGTCAGACAAACCCCGCCTAAATCAAAAAACAAATGGGTGATTTTCGTCATAATTTATATTTTTATAAATAGTTTTATACCAGTTCGACTGTTTCACCGTATTGCGGCACAGACACGTTCCAGCCGAATCTGTCCCGAATATGTCCAGCCATCGCTTCGGCGGCTTCCGGTTCACCGTGAGTGGTGAAAACCATTTTCGGCGTGGTTTTTAAGCCTTCAAGCCAGCGCAAAACCGCCTTCCAATCAGCGTGAGCCGAGAAACCTTCGATTCGCTCAACGCGGCAACGGACGGGAATCCATTCTTTCATAATTTTGACTTCCCTTTCGCCGTCTAAAATTCGGCGCCCTGTGGTTCCCGCCGCTTGGTAACCGACGAAAACCAAAGTTGCATCCTCGTTCGGCAAAACGCGCATCGCGTGATGCAGAACGCGTCCGCCGGTCATCATACCTGAGGCGGAAATTATAACGCGCGTTCCGCGTTCGTTGTTTAACTTGATTGATTCGTCGCGGTTTGAAGTCGTCATCATCGAACCGGTGCGCAGCGGGTGGCGCTTTTTCATTAAAATGCTTGCATATTCTTCGTCGTGTTCTTCGGTGAAACGGTTATAAACCTGCGTCGCCTGCGCCGCCATCGGCGAATCCACACGCACGGGAAGGACGGGGATTTTTCTAGCTTCTTCGAGTTCCCGTATCAAATATAAAATCTCCTGCGTTCGTCCAATCGCAAAAGCCGGAATCAAAACTGGCGCGTTGCGTTTTGCCGCTTCGTTTAACACATCTGCCATCTGGTCTTCGCTCGAAACTCCGCTGTCGTGCAAACGATTTCCGTAGGTTGATTCGCACATTACATAATCGGCAACCGTCGGCGCGGTCGGGTCTTTGACAATCGGCTGGTCATAATGTCCCAAGTCACCTGAGAAAAGAA
>JALZOH010000107.1 GCA_030857305.1 Acidobacteriota bacterium | reverse complement strand
GTCTGATGCCGGTAAATTTTATCTCTAATTCTTTTTCTCCCATTAAGGCTTTGGCAACGTCAATCATTTTTGCCGATGAAACTTGCGGAACAAAAGTTTCGCCGCGGTTGCCGCGCGAAATAGAAGAAAAAACAGTATCAACCGCTCTGTGCAGACTTAACAAAAATTTGGTCATTTCCGGCAGAGTTACGGTTAGAGGTTGATTGTTCTGCACTTGTTCATCCAGTTGGGACAAATAAACACTTCTTGGCGATAAAACGGAATCGGCAACGATTTCTAAACGCAATCGCCAAATGAGTTTCAGAAGCGGCGGAATCGCGCTTCGCACACGTTCAGCTTTCAAATTGTAAGTCGAAAGGTCAGCGTTAACAAGTTGCAGATGCTCGCTGCGCCAAGCTCGAGCGCAAGAAATGGCTCGAAACGCTCGCGATCAAGGTTATTAATAATGTGTGTGAAAACTCTTTCGGCTCCGCCACCGGATAAATTTGGTTCGGCTTCTCGTTCAATGTCATAACCAGCTCGTGATTTTAGTTTGTAAGTTTTTGGTTTGCTGTTATCATTTGAGCTATGGACTATCGAGATATTATTACAATCGAACCGGGCAAACGAAGCGGTCAACCGTGTATTCGCGGCTTGCGAATGACGGTTCAAGATGTGCTTGAATACTTGGCTGGCGGAATGTCAGAAGCAGAAATTTTAGATGATTTCCCTGATTTGACGCACGAAGATATTCGGGCTTGTTTAGCGTTTGCCGCTGACCGCGAGCGGCGACTTGCTGTTTTGCCGCAATATGAAATTGCTGTTTGACCAAAATTTATCGTGGCGATTGCCCAAGAAATTAGCTAAGCAGGTGAGCCAAAGTTTTGTAACATAATGCAGAAGCCCGCATGGAGTAAGGGCGCAAAGGCACACTTACTCCATGCGGGCTTCTGCAATTTGATTATCAACTGAAACTTATGTTGACCTGCTTAATCTTTATCCTGACAGCCAGCACGTCCGCGAAGCCGGAATGAAAGAATTCGAAGACGTCGATATTTGGGAGTATGCCAAAGCAAACGGCTACGTCATCGTTACCAAAGACTTGGACTTTCAACAGCGCAGTTTGCTGTTTGGACATCCACCGAAAGTCGTGCGGCTACGTGTCGGTAATTGCACCGTTCAAACGATAGAAGATTTGTTGCGGCAGCATTCGACCATTATTCAAATATTCGAGCAAGACGCGAGGAAATCCTATTTGGCGTTGCCGTGATAAGCGACAGCAAAACCAAACAAGTTATTGGAAGTGAGGGCGATATTGCATTATCCGTTAAACTCAAACGGGCTTAGTGGTAATTTCGCCCCACGTCAACTCAATCGTTCGGCGTTTCGTGGTTTCCCTAAACTTGTTCTTTGACAGCACGGAAATTTAAGGCTTGCTCTTTTCTGCAAACACAAGCAAAATTTAGGTAGAGGAATTTAGAGTTATGATTCAAACCATCGAAGCCGTTATTGACGAGCAAGGCAAAGTTAAACTTTTACAAAATGTCCGGCTGCCGAATGTCCGTCGAGCATTAGTTACGATTCTTGAGGAAAAACCAACCATTGCCGTTTCCGAAACCGCGCTTTTGAGTGAAGCCGCTCTAGCTGAAGATTGGAACAGACCTGAGGAGGACGAAGCGTGGTCATACCTTCAGTCGGAACAGTAGTTTTAGTGCGCTTTCCGTTTTCCGATTTGTCGCGCTCAAAACTGCGTCCGGCAGTTGTCTTAGCAGATACCGAACGCAACGATTGGGTTTTGTGTCAGGTCACAAGTCAGGCTTATACTGACCTACTCGCTGTCGAAATAAAAAACGGTGATTTGGCGAGCGGCTCATTCAGGAAAGATAGTTACGCACGTCCGGGAAAACTTTTTACAGCAAACGCAGGAATTATGACGAAACAGATTGGAGAATTGAAATCTGAAAAGCTAGAGGAAATAATCCGAGCCGTAATCACGTTACTGGAAAAGAGTATTGTTTGACAAGACACGCCGAACAAATCATTGGACGCGCGGGCGCGGGCAGCTACTCTTTAAAATCTTGCTTGTTAAACTCGGAGTTGTGTGTATTCGGTTTCGCCCCACGTCAACTCAATCGTTAGACAAACAAAATCTTTTTCGTATGCTGCTCATTTTAAGATCCACTCGGCAAACTTGCCAATGCCTTCTTCGATTTGAGTTTGCGGATTGTAACTTAATAATTTTCGCGCCTTTGTGATGTCGGCAAATGTTTGCGGAACATCTCCGGCTTGCATCTCGCGCCAATCGATAATCGCTTTTTTGCCTAAATTTTTTTCTAAAAGCTGAATCAAATAATTTAATTCAACCGTTCGCGATTCGCCTAAATTGAAAATTTCATAATCACTCGCGTCGTAATCAATTGCCGCTCGAACGCCTTGAATAATATCATCGACAAAAGTGTAATCGCGTCTCGTTTGACCATCGCCGAAAACCTGTATCGGTTTGTCTTCCAAAATCAATTTGGAAAACTTGTGAATCGCCAGGTCCGGTCGTTGACGCGCGCCGTAAACGGTAAAAAACCGGAGGCAGATTATTCTGATGTCGTAAAGATGTGAGTAAGTGTGACAGAACAATTCACCTGCCGCTTTAGTCGCTGCATAAGGAGAAATCGGACGGGCGATTTGATCTTCTTCGGAAAAAGGAAGTTTACAGTTGATACCGTAAACGCTCGAAGAGGAACCGAACACGAATTTTTTTATGCCAAACTCTTTCGTCAATTCCAGCAGATTGAGCGTTCCGCTGATGTTTGTTTGATTGTAAAGTTTTGGTTGTTCCAACGACGGACGAACACCCGCTCGCGCTGCCAGATGCACGATTGCGTCAAATTGATTTTCTTCAAAAACTTCGCGCAGAGCGTCCGCGTGACAAATGTCAATTTCGCGCAAACTAAAGCGCGGATTATCAAAAAACGCGGCGATGTTTCCGCGTTTAATCAAAGGTGAATAAAAATCATTGAAGTTATCAACAACCGTGACTTGCCAGTTTTCTTCGGCAAGCAAACGTTCAACCAGATGCGAGCCGATAAACCCCGCGCCGCCCGTTACCAAAATATTTTTCATAACTCTAAAGAACTATCATCTGTAAATTATTATAATGCCTTATCGAAAGAGCACAACAGCGTTCGGAAGAAGCAGAAGCTGTAAAACTTGTGTAAACCTTTTGTCGGATTTATATAATACAGATTCGCAGAATGTAAAAAGTCTCAATGTATATTTTTGCAAAATTATCTATCTTACCCCATTTTTATTTAGCAAAGACTTTTCCAAGTGTTATGATATTTTCTAGGGCAAAAATTTTCTGTTTGTCGGCATCCAAAGGTAATAAGTTTTTAACCTGTTAAAGAGAATTGATCAACGAAAGGGAATTATATGGCAGAAATAGACGATTACAAAAATAAATTTAGTGAAAGCGGTCGGCGTGTACTGGAAGTTGCGCTGGATGAATCGAAAAAGCGCGATCAGAATTACATTGCGATTGAACATATACTGCACGCGCTGGTTAATGAAGAAGCCGAGCTTTTTAACGCGACTATGCATGATTTGGCAGTTGACCCGCGCTCGGTCAAAGTGCTGATTGAAAGGCGGCTTAACTCCGGCAGACAGCACACGGGCAAAGGCTACAAGATTGCGCCGGAAACAACCGCTTTGTTCAAAAGCTCGATGGACAGGGCGCGTTCACAAGGTCGGCGCGTTATTGACGGCAGCGATATTTTCTATGTTTTGTCGAATGACGAACGCAGTATTCTCAATGATGTTTTGCAGAATTTGGGCGTCCCGTCCGAAGAACTGGCGCAAACGGCGCGCACACGCATTCGCAAGATTGAAAGGGAAGAAGAACAAATTCGCAAGAAATACGAATTACCTTCATACCTCAAACACTTCGGTGTGTCGTTAAATAAACTAGCCAGACAAGACAAAATTCCGCCAACCATCGGACGCGAACAGGAAATTTTGCAAATGATGGAAATCCTTTCGCACCGCGAGCGTTCAAATTCGCCGATGCTGGTCGGCGAACCGGGCGTCGGCAAAACCGCCGTCGTTGAAGGTTTAGCCAGGATGATTGAACTCGAACCGGAAAAAGTTCCGGCGCGTCTCAGGGACGCTCATATCGTGCAATTGCAGATGGGCGGTCTGGTTGCCGGAACGATGCTGCGCGGGATGTTTGAAGAACGCATCAAAGGCATTATTGATGAAGTAAAGGAAAAGAGTCATATTATTCTTTTCATCGACGAAGCGCATACGATTATCGGCGCGGGTGCGGCGATGGGGACTTCGTCGGACGCGGGCAATATGTTCAAGTCGTCGCTGGCGCGTGGTGAGTTAAGAATTATTGGCGCGACCACGCTGACTGAATATAAGGAATATATCGGTGAGGATGAAGCCCTGGCGCGCCGGTTCCGGCTTGTCAAAGTTTCCGAACCGACGATTGATGAAACACGCGAAATTCTGCTCGGGCTGCGCCCCAGACTTGAGAGAAATTATTCCGTCACGATTTCCGATGAAGCAATCAACACGGCACTTGAGATGTCGCCGAAATATATCCGCAATTTGCATCTTCCCGACAAAGCAATCGGCTGGCTCGATACGGCTTCGGTAAAAGTAGAAATCAACGAGCCGGCTTCCTCGGTTGTCAAAGCCGAACATATTATCGATGTCATCTCGCAGGAATCGCGCATTCCGAAGGATATGATTTACAGGGAAACTTCCGACCGTTTTTCGGTGATGGAAGACCAGCTCGCAAAGCGCGTGATCGGGCAAAAAGATGCAGTTCGCGCGGTTGCCGAACGTCTGCGGCTCAACAAAGGTCCGCTCAAAGACAATCATTACGCGCCGGACGGAGTTCTTCTTTTTCTCGGTCCGACCGGCGTCGGGAAAACCGAGTTAGCCAAAGCGGTTGCCGAATTTATGTTCGGCGACGAAGGCAAAATGGTGCGGATTGATATGTCGGAATACGGCGAAGGAACGGTCGGCATCGAAAAACTAATCGGCATGCCGCGCGGCATCGTCGGTTCGGAACGCGGAGGGATTCTGACCGAACAGCTCCGGGAAAATCCGTACACCGTTCTGCTTCTCGATGAAGTCGAAAAAGCTAATCCGTATTTGATGAACATTTTCCTCCAGGCATTTGACGAAGGTTGGCTCACGGACGGGCGCGGCAAAAAAGTTTATCTTTCCGACGCAATCGTGATTATGACTTCCAATTTAGGCTCGGATAATTTCAAGAAATACGAAAAACCGCTCGGATTCGGTATGAAATCGCGCGGCGAGATGAAGGAAATCAAAGCGGACGTGATGAAGGCAGCCGAAACAAGGTTTTCGCCCGAATTCCGCAACCGCATTGATGAGATCATTATTTTCTCGCCCTTGACGATGGACGAAGTTTGCGAAATTGCCAAAATTTATCTTGCCAAGTTAAAACGCCTGATGGAACGGCAGGGCAAACTCGTCGAAATTACCGAAACAGCGATTGCAGTGCTGACGGAAAAGGGTTACAGCCACACGTACGGCGCCAGATTTTTGAAGCGTTATATCGACCAGAAGGTCAAACTTCCGATTACCAACGCCTGGAAAACCGCGACGCGCTTTACCGTTGACGCGGTTGACGGTGAAATCGTCATCAAGCCGACCGATCCGTTTAGTTTGAATTAAACATTGCGGAAATGTTTAGCAATAGCAAAGGCTTTGGTGATAAAATTTCATCAAAGCCTTTTTATTTGGGAGAAAGATTATGTTGGAAACTTACAAAGCCACTTTGCGAGGCGGCAAAATCGAATGGAATGGTGAAGTGCCAAAACTTTTGGATGTTGAACAAAATATAAACGTTTATATCACGATTTTGGAAGAAACCGGCTCGAACCGAGAAAACAAAACTCGCGGACAAAAAATGTCGGAAGCACTGGAGAGACTTGCGTCAATAAACGCTTTAGCTGAAATAAAAGATGCTTCCGAATGGCAACGTGAGCAACGTCAAGACCGTTCTTTGCCGGAGCGTGATGCTTAAAATGCTTTTCAACTACAAAATTTATCAGGAAGTAATTTATTTAATAATATGAAATTTTTCTCTAAATTTAATTTGGTAACTTTTCTTGCTCTGGCGTTTGTCTCAACGGCATTTCCGCAAAATAAAATCTCGGACGAAAAAGCTGAGGCTGTTTTAAAGCACGCGGTTGAGAAACTCGGCGGCGACAAATATCTTCAGGTGAAATCAACCGTCGGGCGCGGGCGTTACAGCATTCTGCGTGACGGCGTAATAATTTCGTTTCAATCTTTTGTCGATGTTATCGTTTATCCTGACAGGGAACGTACCGAGTTTAAGCAGGCGGGCGCCAAAAATGTGCAGACCAATACGGGCGAAACCGGCTGGGTTTTTGACGGGGCAGCGCAAACTTTAGGCGAGCAAACCAAAGAACAGATTGAAAATTTTAAGCGTTCGGTCCGCACAAGCCTCGACAATCTTTTGCGCGGGCATTGGCGCGGCAAAGCAGTTTTGAGTTACGTCGGGAAACGCGAAGCGGGAATCGGCAGGCGCAATGATGTTGTCAAACTCGTTTTTGTCGATAATTTCGCGGTTGAATTTGAATTTTCCGCAACCGACGGTTTGCCGACGAAAGCAATCTACAAACGTCTTAATCCTGACAACGAAGAAGTCAGAGAAGAAGACCGCTACGCGCAATTCATCGATGTTGCGGGAATCAAAACTCCGTTCATCGTTGATCACTTTACAAATAGTGTGCAGACCAGCCGCATCAATTACGAATCAATCGAATTTAACAAAGCGATTTCCGACGCGATTTTTAAAAAACCAAACAGCGCGAAGGAATTGAAAAAGGATTTGAAACTTTGAAAGTGAGCAGCGAGCAGAACAGTTAAATGAAACTCAACAAAACTGCTCACTGCTCACCGCTCGCTGCTTACTAAATAAACGCAAAATCGAATTGTTCCTGATGAATTGTTTTATCGCCTGTAATATCTACATTTCCGAGATAATCTTCGATTTCCTGCAGAACCATTCTTTCCGCTTCATAAAGAGATTTTGCCACGTCCGGGTGAACTCTGAGAGTGGTTTGCCGCACGTCATTGACAGTTTTAGCAAGTCTTCTGGCTTCTTCTAAAATCTCAAAACAAACGGTTTGCGGCGATTTCACCCAGCCCGCTCCTTCGCAGTAATCGCACGGAGCG
>JALZOH010000529.1 GCA_030857305.1 Acidobacteriota bacterium | reverse complement strand
CCACCATATCCGCCACGACCGCCACCGCCGCCGCGATTTCCACCGCCGCCACGACCGCCACCGCCGCCTTCTTCACGAGGACGAGCTTCGTTGACTACCAAATTACGTCCGTCAAAATCCTGACCGTTAAATTGTTCGATTGCCGCTTGTCCTTCTTCTGCCGACGACATTTCGACAAAGCCGAAACCGCGTGAGCGTCCCGTGTCGCGGTCTTCAACGACTTTAGCTGATTCAACCGTTCCTGCTTGAGCGAAATGCTCTTGTAAATCCTCACTTGTCACGCCAAAGGACAAGTTCCCAACATATAATTTTGTACTCATTTTTTTTCTCTCTATTTATTGAATGAAGCAATGGCAGGCTGAAATTTTGTCGGATGGGAAAAATCGTTTGAGATGCTTTTTCTAAACAGTAGCGACGCGCCCGACTTTTTACAATACCTTAAAACGAACCTGCTTCTAAAATTAGCCAATCTCTCGAACCGAACCAAAGCCGTCGCTTATCTTATCTTGTACGGGCGCATCTACCAGAGATACCTGAGAGCAAAAACAGAAATAGTGTGCATTGTTTTTATAATTTAGGCAAGTAAACAATCGAGGCAAAAATAGAAAATAAAAAGGTAAAAGTAAAAAGTGTCAGTAAACTTTTTACTTTTCTCGTAAAATATTCAACATTTTATCGTGAATTCCGCCGAAGCCGCCGTTTGACATAAATGCCACAACGTCGCCTTCCTCTAGTTTAGACGTTAAATGTTCAACTATCGAATCAGCGTCGGGGAAACTGTAAGACGGCTTTCCCTGCAAACCGATGTCTTTAACGAGTTCCGGTGTATCAAGAACTTTCCCGAGTTCGCTGGCTTTTGAAGTATTGTAAACGCCGGCAATAATTACATAATCGGCGTAATTAAAGGCTTTGGTGTACGGCTTTTGAAAAATTGCCAGGCGTGATGACCAGGAACGCGGTTCAAAAACCGCAATCAGTCGCCTTCCCGCGTATTTTTGTTTTAGGGCTTTCAGCGTTTCTTCAACTGCCGTCGGATGATGCGCAAAATCATCGATGACGGTTACGCCGCGCTCGACGCCGCGCACTTCCACGCGTCGTTTGACGCTTTTGAATGTACGAAATGCTTCATTTATTATTTCCTTCGATATTCCCCAGGCGTTTGCCGCGATAATCACCGCCAAACAATTTCGGACGTTAAATTCACCGATTAGAGAAGTTTCAAATTCGCTCCAACTATATCCGTCCTTAAATACTGTAAAGCGAGTTGTTTCACCGGAAAAATCGATATAACGCGCTTGCCACTTGGCATCCTCACAGGTGCCGAAAGTTTCGACGTTGGTAAAAATCTTCCCCTTCATTTCCTCCAGAACTTCGCGCACGACCGGGCTGTCAATACCGACAATCAAATGCCCGTTGCCCGGAACCAGATTCATCAAACGCGAGAATTCAAACTTAATATCGTCTAAATTGTCGTAAATATCTGCGTGGTCGAATTCAATGTTATTGACGATGGCAATCTCTGGCAGATAATGCATAAACTTCGGCTTTTTATCGAAATAAGCCGTATCGTATTCGTCACCTTCAATCACGAAATAATCGCTGTCGGTCACCCGAAAGCTCGCGCCGAAATTCTGCACAATTCCGCCCACCAGAAATGAAGGATTGAGCCCGCCAACTTCTGCAATCCAGGTTGCAATACTCGTGGTCGTTGTTTTCCCGTGAGTTCCCGCCACCACCAGGCTGCGTCGCCCGCGGATAAATTCCTCTTTAACCGTCTCCGCCTGCGAACAATATTGAAGTTTGCGATTGAGAACCTCTTCGAGTTCTGGATTCCCACGCGAAATCGTATTGCCGACGATTGTCAAATCCGCGCCCGTATCGGCATTTTCCGCCTTATAACCATTGATGATTTCAATCCCGAGTCCTTCAAGCTGCGTTGACATCGGCGGGTAAACATTCTGATCTGAGCCGGTAACTCGATGTCCGCGCGCTTGCAGCATTCCGGCTAAGGATGCCATCGCAGTTCCGCAAATTCCGATTAAATGATAATACATAGATAGCTGGTTTTTAATCTTACAAAATGAAAATTTTTGAGGTTATTCTTAGAATTTCAGCAGTTTCAATTTTTTGAGATAAAGTCGAATCGCCCAAAAATCATTGTCGTTGCTGATGACCGTGATGTTTTCGCGGCAAGCACTCACG
>JALZOH010000528.1 GCA_030857305.1 Acidobacteriota bacterium | reverse complement strand
TCAGGTAAAGTTAAATCGTCAAAAGTGATAATCGGAACTCGCGCATTTTGTTTGAGATTTTCCAAAACTTCGCCTTCTCCTGGCGCGGCAACCGCAACTGTACTGAAACCTTTGTCAAATAAAAACTCGGCGACGTGAGCAAATTTTTCCGTTGCCCACTGCTTTGAAGCAAACGCGGCTGCCGGATGAACCAGTGCGATTTTGGATTTTGGATTTTGGATTTTGGATTTTGCTAGCCTATTTTCAACCGAGTTACGTGCAGATTCGGTTACAACAAGTTGCGATTTCGGTTTATCTGAAACAGGAACACCGACCGAACCAAGCAGCGCAAGTTGCTGTTCGGCGGATTGAACGTGTTCTTGCTGCCAAAATTGTGAAGAATCCGGGGCGCGATGCGTGTAAAGAAAATTATATTGATAATTATTATAACCGACGCGTGCCCGCGCGCCGCTCACGCGGACAAAAAACGCCGCAGTCGTTCCGCCGTGCAGATTTATGGCGACATCATATTTTGTTTTCCGAAGCGACCACGCCCGAAGCAAACGAATAATCGATAAATCTTTCGCCGACATTTTGTCTTTGTTAACTGGAAGTGAGTTTTTGTTAGGAATAGATATGATATTGTCTATCAGGTCAGAATCTTCTAAAAGCGGTGCAACCCAATCTTCAAGCAGAATATCGATTTGCGCTTCGGGCAAAAATCTTCGCAAAGCGATGAGCGAAGGCGTTGCCAAAACCGTATCGCCGATTGAACGCAGACGAACAACCAAAACGCGATTTGTGTTTTTCCAGTCAATAATCATAGTGGAAAAAGCGAAAACGAAAAATGGAAAATCTATTCTACATTTTCCATTTTCCATCGTCCGTTGATCATTTTTCCACTGTTGCTTCTTCGACTAGCATGACGGGAATTTCGTCGCGTATTGGATAAACCAGAGCGCATTCCGTATTTGTGCATCTTAAACCGGTTTCATCATCTTTTATTTTAACTTTAGATTTACACTTCGGGCAGCGCAGAATTTCCAGCAGTTCAGGGCTGATTGCCATAACTTTTTTCTCCAGAACGATTAAAATTACCAAATTATAAGGCGCAATGAAATAATCATTTTTCAAGACTGACAACGATAAATTCCGCTCCGTTATTTATTCTAAAAAATAAGTTATATTTTTTACTTGAAAGTTTCAACAGACTATTTACTTTACTTTTTTAAAATACGGAAAAACTCGTTTAACGCAATTGCGGTTTTTCCTTTTCGCTGGTTTATCTGTATAATTCGGAAGTTTGTTGGGTGATGCGCCGCCATAGGCAACCAAGACTTAGTTGAGAGAATCAAAGTGCGGTAACCAAATCTTAACGATAAAGCCTTTTTTAGTTAAACATTATCAATAACAAAGAATATTTTACGGCTTTTTTTCAATGTTTTATAAAAGTCAAAAATCTTGCAATTATATGGAATTAGGTTTTATGCAAACTCTACGCGCTTTTGGATTTATTTTATTGAGTTTGACGTTTTTAGCTTCATTTGTTGCGGCAAAAACAGCAGATGAAACAAATAAAAATTCGAAAGCTAATGCAGTCGCGCAACAGCAACTAGTCGAAGAAGTTGTTTTTCAAAAAAATCGTCGTCTGCGCGGTGATGACTTACTTTATTATATAAAAACCCGTACGGGCGATGTGTACAATCCGCAGCAACTCGAACGCGATTTAAGAGAACTTTTGTCGCTCAATTTTTTTGATAAAATCCAGTCAAGGGTTCTGACCGAACCGGGTGTGCGCGGGGGCGTCAAAGTCATTTTTGAAGTTGTCGAACTGCCAATTATTCGTGATTTACAGTTTAAAGGCTCAAGTGTTGTTCCCGAATCGGATATTCTAAAAGCCTTCCGCGAGCAGCGTGTCGGTATTTCTAAAGAAGCGGTTTATGATCCGGCAAAAGCAAAAAACGCGACTCGAATATTGCGCGAATTGTTTGCTTCTAAAGGTTACCCGAACGCCAAAATTGATGTCGCTGATGAAGAAGTTTCAGCTACTTCCGTTGCGGTTACTTTTAATATTGAAGAAGGCTACCGTTCAAGAATCGTTGATATAGAATTTGAAGGCAATGAAGTTTTTAAGGACGGCGAACTGCGCGGTCAGCTTCAACTTGTTAAAGAAACCGGACTCATCTCGCGCTTTCAGGGACAGGACATTCTTGATTTAAGAAAAC
>JALZOH010000106.1 GCA_030857305.1 Acidobacteriota bacterium | reverse complement strand
ATTTGTTCCGGCTTACGTTATTCCGGCAATCCAGAGTTTCAATCGAGTTAAAGTTTTATCGAGCGGTAAAATTTTGGTGAGCTACGTATTGCCTAGTACCGTCCCCACTCTTCCCGGTAACCCAGGTAACGCGGTTGCCCGTTTTGTCAGTTTTAATACTGACGGCAGCGTTGATAATACATTTAATTCGCCAAGCAATCTGACTTTTATCAGCAGATGGGAAGTTGATAGTTTGGATAGAATCCTTTTGTATGGCGGATTTGATGTCAATGGGACATTCGTTGAAAGATTTGCACGACTCAATTCGGACGGAAGTGTCAATACCTTTTTGAACGTAAACTTTGAACTCGGCGGAAGGGTTTCGACTTTAGCGATTCAACCAGACGGCAAGGTGATTATCGCTGGCGATTTTGACCGCGTCAGCGGAGTTCCGCTCCTAGGTATCGCGCGGCTCAATGCAGACGGAAGTCTGGATGAATCTTTTAATCCGGGAAAGGGTTTTAACAGTAGGATAGAGAAAATTGTCGTTCAGCCGGACGGGAAAATTATTTTAGCCGGAAACTTTTCCATCTATAACAGTACAGTTCGAACAGCATTGGTACGGCTGAACGCGGACGGTACCTCAGACGATGGATTTAATGGACTTATTTCGGTCAATGGAACCGGTTATACGGTAGCTTTACAGCCTGACGGCAAAATTCTTATCGGCGGAGTGTTCGGAAGTGTCAATGGGCAGCCGCGCACTCATATAGCACGGCTCAACCCGGACGGAAGTTTAGATATGGGTTTCAACCCGGTGCTTGCTAATCCTACTCCTTTTCAAAACATCCCTGTCCGCCGGGTGCTGGTTCAACCGAACGGCAAAATTATGGTTGGCGGTTCCTTTAGCGCCGTAAGCGGGTTTGCCCGTCAGAACTTAGTTCGCTTAAATGCAGACGGAACCGTTGATGCCTCTTTTGATGCCGGACTCATTTCTGCCATTAGTTTTGTTGAACTTCTACTGGATGGAAAATATTTGGTTTTAGCAAGCAGGCTTGTTCGATTGAATAGTAACGGCACTGCCGACGCTACTTTCCAAACTGCGACTTTCAGCGGCAATCTCGGCGGCTTTACCATTTCCCCTGTCAACGCAATTCTTGTTGAGCCCGACGGGAGTATTATCATCGGCGGAAGTTTTACCACCGTCAATGATATTCCACGCTCAGGACTGATTCGCCTGAGAGCAAACGGAACTTTGGATTTAACTTTCTTTCCAAGCAGTGCAAACGGTTCGATTCGCGCCATTGAAAGACAGGCGGATGGAAAAATAATTGTCGGCGGTGATTTCACCAGAATTGCCAATGTCACGCGTCTCGGCGTTGCCCGATTGATTGTCAGTTCAGTTCGCGCTGCCTCTACGCCGTTTGACTTTGACGGTGACGGCAAAGCAGACATTTCAGTGTTTCGTCCGTCGAATGGTTTCTGGTATATCATGAACAGCTCGGGCGGATTTTCCTTTATTCAATGGGGACAACGAAATGATTCGCTTGTGCCGGGCGATTACGACGGCGACGGAAAAACCGATATGGCTGTTTATCGAAGTGGTGCTGGTGTTGGTTTCGCTGCTGTTGACTACACTTGGTATATTCGCAGAAGCTCGGATAATGCCTTTCTTTCCAGACAGTGGGGGAGAAATGTAGGTCTTGAGTTTGATACACCAGTTCCTGCCGACTACGATGGCGACGGGAAAACTGATTTGGCGGTTTATCGTTTAAGCGATGCGCTCGGTGCGCCGAGTGGTTTCAATATTTTACAAAGTTCGACCAATTCAGGAGTTTATAGGCAATGGGGAACTAATGTCGATAAAAGAGTTCCAGCTGATTATGACGGCGACGGCAAAGCTGATATTGCTGTTTATCGTACCGAACCGCGTTTTAGCAGCAATGGAATCGGCATCTGGCAAATTTCACAAAGTTCAGACGGCGCGACGAGACAAGTGCAGTTCGGACTTTCAACCGACAGAGCGCTCCCGGCTGATTACGACGGCGACGGCAAAGCTGATTTAGCGGTATATCGTCCGTCAAACGGCTTTTGGTATATCTTACAATCGAGAGACGGTTTTCGCGCAATGCAATTCGGAGTTGCAACCGACAAGCCGACGCCTGCCGATTATGATGGAGACGGAAAAACCGACATTGCTGTATTTCGCCCCGAAAACGGCACGTGGTATCTGCATCGCTCAACCGAAGGTTTCGCAGCCTACGTGTTTGGATTCTCGGATGATATTCCGATACCGAATGTTTATGTTCGTTAATTATCTCTGAAATTAGTGAAGGAAAAAGGTTTTGTTCGATGTTCGACAAAACCTTTTTTTGTTCATCCAGACTCAGTTTTTGTTTATAAAACTTTGAAAAATATCGCCGCGAAGATAAAATAGAATCAATTTAAGATTGTCGAATAAATTTATGAAAATTTTTATCACTGTAATTTTTACTTTATTTTTTACTTTTTCTATTTTTGCTCAGAAGCAGGCGGAAGTAATCGTAACGTCAACTTTTTTGCGTAAATCACCCGATTCGAGTTCGGAAAAAGTTCAAACGGTTCAAAAGGGAGAGAAAATTACCTTTGAAAAAAGTCAAGACACAAAAGGTTGGTATTACGTTTCCTTATCGGACGGAACAGCCAGAGGTTGGATCCGCAAGGACACTATCGGTTCGGTCGTGAAGGCGGAGACAGTTAAACAAACACCACAAACAAGAGTTGTCTCAGCTCCGAAAACAGTCGTCTCAACTCCCGCGCCAATTGCAAAAGAAGCATCGACTGGCAATCCGCCACCTTCTCCGGCACCAATTGTAGAAGTATCGCCGGCTGTCAGCCCGGCGCCTACCAGCCCGTCACCTTCAATTAGCTCGACACCTTCTCCGGCAACATCTCCCGCTCCGGTTGAAGACGAAGAAGTTCTTCGCGTTGATACTGAAGAAGTCAGCTTAAATGTGCGCGTTGTTAATGTTAATAACCGTCCGGTGAGCAATTTGAATCAGGCAAACTTTGAAGTTTACGAAGATAATGTTTTGCAGCCGATTAGCTCTTTTACAACCGTCGAAGTCCCGATAATTAATGCTCTCGTCATTGATAACTCGCGTTCGCTTCGCACGCAGCTTGAAAAAGTTATCGAAGCGGGAAAAATCCTGGTCGGCAAAAATCGTCCACATGACGAATCAACCATCGTTCGTTTTGTCAGCAAAGATAAAATCGAGGTCGTCCAGGATTTTACGACCAACAAAGCTTCGCTTAACAATGCACTGGATAATTTATTCGTCGAGGGCGGACAAACAGCGATTATCGATGCGATTTATCTGGCGGCAAAAAAGGTTGAGCAGTATCAAAACTCCCAGAAAAAGGATGACTTTAAGCTCCGTGCCCTAATTGTAGTTTCAGACGGCGACGACCGGGGCAGTTCTTTTCAGGAACAACAACTTTTCGAGTTGCTGCGAGCGTCAAATGTACAGGTTTACATCGTTGGATTTGTCAATAATTTAAGTAAAGAAACTGACGCGGGCGGTGTAAATCGGCAGGAAAAAGCAAAAGCTTTCTTAAACCGTCTATCGCAGGAAACAGGCGGAAAGGTTTATTTTCCAAATTCAATTGATGAACTTCCACAAATCGCCACTGATATTTCCGCCGAACTGCGCACCCAATATTTGATTTCATACGTTCCGACAAACGAAACCCGCGACGGAACTTTCCGAAAAATAAAAGTGTCGGTCGCCGAGGGCGCAAGCAAAGAAAAAAGAACTGCCATTACTCGCACGGGCAGAACATCCGCACCGAAATAAAACGTTTAGAGCAGATAAGTAATCGAGCAAAAATACGTTGAACCATGTCAGTAGCCCGACCGTCAGGGAGGGTTTACGCTGAAAAGTCCGCGCTCATGCCCTCAGCTACTGGCGCCGCGCCGCAGCTATACCCTCATTCTTTAAACGGTCTAGAGCAATTTATGTAAAAAAAATACTCGTATTCACAACGCTTAAAAACTCTTGCGGAAAAGGTACGAAGCTTTGATAAAAAACGTGCGCCCGTTTTGGCGAAAGCCCGGTTCAAATCCGCCGGTGAACGGGTTGTAACCGTTGCGATTAAAATCGTCGTTATAACCGGCGTAAAGGGCGGTTCCCGGACTCGGTGTCCAGCCGAAAACGATTTGCGGACGGAGGCGCGTTGAGAGCGTCGAATAATCAATCCGGGTACGAAGGAATACGCTCCGTGAAAATTGATAAGTCGAGCGCAAGCTGAAAATATTGTCGTCAAAGGCGGTGCGGTGCGTGTCGTCACGCACAAGCCTCCGTTTATTATAATTAAGCTGGATTTGAAGCGCGGAAGTCGGCTGATAGCGCACGCTTGATTCGATAAAAAGTTGTTTGCCGGGACCTGGATCGAATCCGGGTCTGACGGGTTCGATGTTGGTCGGGTCATTCGCGTTCAGCTCACGTCGGCGTAAGTATTCTTGAAAAGCCGTTTCGTAAGCGAGAAAAGGCGCGCTGACCCTTGGAAAACGTCTGCCGTTGCCTAAATCAAAATCGAGCTGTCCGGGGCTGTAGCTGATAACGAATAAACCAAAAACCTGCTTTACAGGAGAAGTTTCGACGAAGCCGTAAACTTCTCGACGGTGAGCCGAACGCTCCGCGTCTGACCCGAAAAATGCTCCGCGCCGAGTTGCGCTGCGGTTTGCGCCGAATTCGTGTTCAAAAACGCGCTCGTAGCCAAACTCTACCCCGCCGCCGACGTATGTTTGACGCTGCAAACCAAGCATTCCCTGCGTGTTCGACTCCCACTGCTGGATGCGTCCCTGCCAATCGTGGCTGATAAAGGCATCGTTGGAGATTCGCCGTGTAGTGATTTTTTCCTTCGGCTGCTGCTCGGTTTGATAGCGAACGAAGGCGCGGTGTTGATTGGTATCGGTGCGCGGCGTAAAGCCAACATCGGCGCGGTAATCGCGCGTTCTGCCGACGCCGTTGACTTGGATTGACAAATTACGGTCGGAACGATCGAGCGAATATGAATAACCAAAACCGTTGCCATTGCGATACAAATTACGATCCAAATCGGGATCATAGAAAAAGCGGCGCGAGTTGGTGCCGATTATTTGAAATTCGGCGACGGTTTTCGGATTGAGGCGAAAACGCCCGTCAAAACCGGTTGTATGATTGTGGCGTTCGATAAAATTGTAAGTTGTAGCGAAAAACCCAACGTTGTGTTGTCTGCCGATATCGCGTTTGAGCCGGAGAATGCCGATGTCGGCGTTTTTATTCAGAAAACGTTCGACGCCGCAGACAAGTTTCGGATCGGCAAGCCGCCGGATCTGGCATTCGCGCAAGCCCTGTCGTTCGTCCAGAGAGTAATTGCCGGGCGCGTTGTCGGAAGCGTAGAGCGCCCCGAAAGTGTTTTTACCGCGTCTGCCGGTTAATTTTACCGCAATGTCCGGGTCAACAATGGCGCGCGTATTGACAACGTTCATCCGAGTTTGAAAAATGTCTATGCGTTCGAGAAAAAACGGACGTTTTTCGGCGAAGAAAATCGGGAAACGCTGGTTGGCGGTGCTGATTGGAGCGTCGGCTTCAACTTGTGCAAAATCCGGATTGTATGCAAAATCAAGCGTTATCGTCGGTGTCAAACTGAATTTGGCGGTCATCCCAAACTCGGCTTTGATGCCGTCGTTGACAAAGCGCCCTGCCGGATTGTTGTCGAAGGTGTAGCGCGTGCGCCTGCCGGATTCTGAAACGGTAAAGCTCGGATTGATTTCGAGCTGGCGCGTCGTGGCGATGTCTTCGAGTCCGGTAATATGACCGGCTTGGCTTAGTGAACCGGAGACGCTGCGATTATTGGGCATCCACGAATCGAGTTCGTTATTGTTATATTTGACGCGGCGAAAAATATGCATTCCCCATTGTTTATTTTTGCCCGCTTCATAGCGCAGAGATTTAAAAGGAATCGCCGCTTCAATCGTGTAACCGTCTTCGGTCAAAACGCCTTTCGATTCCATCAGGATGTCAACGCTGTAATCCTCGCCGCGCCCTTCGGTTAAAGTTCCGTCGCCTTGAATACCGAGCGGATTAAAGAAAAAAGTATAAGCCTGTCGCTGGTCGTTAAAAGTGTCGAAATAAACGCCGATGTAATCATCGTTAAAGATATTGTCACGGCGCGCCACCGTCGCTCGTACTTTATCTTTATCCTGCTTAACGCGAAAAGCGAGATAAAGATGCTTTGCGTCATAGCCCATCATCACTTCGGTCGGATGCGTCGGCTGAACGTTATCGCCCGGCTGGATTTGCAAAAAATCGCCAAACATCGCCGCGTTTGTCCAAACCGAATCGTTTAATAGACCGTCAATCGTCGGCGGAGCATCAAAACGCGGAATACCCGCCGGCGCGGTTTTGACAACATATTTTGAGCGGGGTGATTCAGCAACCGTGTTACCGGTTGCCGCCTGTGGTTCATTGGCGGGCGTCACGAGCGCCGGCGAAGCAGACGTTTCCGGTGTTGAAGAAACCTGAGTAGAATTTCCCACAGGTGTTTGCGCAAAAATTTTGCCAAAGCAAAAAAGAACGAGTATGAAGATGGGCAGAATATATTTCATAAAAATATTTATATAAAATTACTGAGAATAATTTCGGGTATAATCGCCTTAAAACTGACGACTCCGGGCGGACGTATGATTTTTTATCTACGTCCTTATTATTTGTAAAGTTTCACAAATGACTTTCGACGGCGTTATTTAATATTTTTGTAAAATTCAATCAAAAAACCGTTATCTAAATTAATAAACACCGTGAATTAGCTTTTTATGACAAAAAAATTAAATTTATCAACAAAATAATTTTCAAATTTTCTATTGATTATTAATTTTGATAAGTAAATAATAAGACCTCAAGTAAAATTTAAAAATGTCGGAAAGCAGCCGGGCGAGGAGTATACAAAAATGGCAGACGAATTTGAAGAATTTTATAAAAGTTTTGAAGAACCCGAATTAACGGCGGACGAAAAGGAATTGTTGGCGCAGATGCCGGAAATAGACGAGTTCGGCGAATCAAGGCGCAAATTTTTAGGACACGCGGCGGCGGGCGGATTAGGGTTGTTCGCCTTGCAGCTGCTGGCGCAGGAACAAGTCTTAGCCCGAATGCAAATGCCTGAAGGCGCGATGTTTGCGCCCGTTGCGGAAGAAAATACGGTTACCGTCAAACTCCAAATA
>JALZOH010000527.1 GCA_030857305.1 Acidobacteriota bacterium | reverse complement strand
CGTTTCGTGGTTTTGCCAACCTATCATCGCCGAAACCGACAACCCGACAACCGCCGCTAAAATCGTTCCTAACAAAAAATGTTTGATTTTCATTCTCGCTATTTTCCTCCTTTTTAGTAAATTGAATTGATTAAGTCGCGGTCGTGCGTGTTCGGATACGGCGCGGTCAAAATCTGGTCGTTCATACAAGTGGTACTTGACCCGCGATTATGTTCCAGACCGAAAAGATGTCCGATTTCCTGGCAGGCGACGTGCTTTTTGTTGGTGCGAGTGTAGCTACCGCTGTCGAGATAACTTTGATTTAGTCGCGCCCGTCCGTTATAAATAGTGCAGCCGCTGATGCTGCGAAGTTCAGCAAGCCCGAGCCAGCCCGTCGAGCCGTAATAGCCATTGTAGGCGTTGGCGTGGTCGGTCGAGCCGGCAGCAGAAACCGAGTTCAAAAATATGTCGGTATACGGACTCCAAGCGTTCGAGTCGGTTTTCGCTTCTTCGTTGTAGATGTTGTAATAATCGCCCGTTCCGCCGTTATACCAATTTATGTAGTAGTTGGCGTATTTATAACAGCCCCAGCGATGCGAAGCCCAGCTTCCGAGCGGCGTTCCCAAAAAGACGGCGATGCCGAAAACCGCTATCCAAATAGATATTGCGTGTCTCAGTTTCATTCTTTATTTTTCCTCCTGATTTTAAGAAAATATTGTTCGAGTCGAACTCGAATCACACAAAAAGCCTTCGATTGAAAACAACAGCCAAAACAGATTTTTGGCGTTTGTAAGAAACTTCTGATTTAAAGATAGTCGCCAAACTTGACGTTTGGCATTTAGAAAAGTGTTGTTTAAATTACACCTTGAAGCATCAAGAGTCAAGAAAATTTTGTATATTTCACGAACTGATTTATACGCTTTCCCGAAATGTAAAGAGCAGCTGTCGGCAAAGGTTGTCAAAGCGTGTTTGCTGAAGTTATTCTTATAATTCAACGTCTTGTCAGCTAATCTGCGATGAGGCGCGAAGTTTGTTTGACCTCTTAATTCGCACTCACGCTTTAATTTCTTTGAAAGGACTTTTTTATGACGGCAAATGTTCTGGCTAAGCAATCCGACGTATCACTTTTTACCGTGCGGCATTACACGCGCATCGGGCTCTTGAAGCCTTCGCGCAACCGGCAAAACGGCTACAAAATTTACGAGCCGTCGGACGCGGCTCGCTTGCGCTTTATCCAAGCCGCGAAAAATTTAGGGTTTTCTCTGGCGGAAATCGCCGGAATTTTAGATGAAGCCGTGCGCGGAAACTCGCCTTGCCCGATGGTTCGGGAAATTATCGTCCGCCGCATCGCAGAAAACCGGCGCAAAATAAAAGAGATGCAGCGGCTTCAACACAAGATGGAGAATGCCGTCAAAGATTGGTCGAAAATGAACAATTCGATGCCCGACGGCGATTCGGTTTGTCATTTAATCGAATCGGTCGGCGATATTGAAAATAAGGCTTGACCTGACACCTGCTCATAGGTTGTAGAATAATTCTGTCGTTAAAATTTAATGACAAAGTGGGATAAAAATATGACGGAAAAACATTCAGAAACGACCGAAAATTTTATTGATCCGATTTGCGGAATGACCGTTTCGCCCGAAACGGCTCGCGGCGAATTGGAGTTTGAAGGACAAAAATATTATTTCTGCTCGAAAGGCTGTCTGGAAACTTTCAAGCGTCAGCAAGGAATTGCAGATTCGCCGATTGCTCAAATGGACGAACTTCATTCGCAAGATGAAATGCACGAAGATAAAAGCGGTTCGGAGATTGACCCGATTTGCGGGATGACGGTCAATCCTTTGAGCGCCGCCGGAAGTTTTAATCACGCGGGAAAAACGTATTATTTCTGCTCGGCGGGCTGTCTGCAAAAATTCATCGCTCAATCGCAAGGCGTTCCGGCGAGCGGTTTTGTCGGAATCGGACGCGCTAAAAAAGAAACCGTCCGGCACGGCGAAATGACAGCAACGCCAAAAGGCGAATACCTTGACCCGGTTTGCGGAATGTCGGTCGCGCCGGAGACTTCGGCGGGAAAGTATGATTACAAAGGCGAAACTTATTATTTTTGTTCGACGGGATGTTTGAATAAATTTAAGCAAAATCCGGCGAGTTTTCTCGAAAAGAAAAAAGAGGAAAAGCAAGCGGCAGCGACTAAAATCGAAGGCGTGGAATACACATGCCCGATG
>JALZOH010000526.1 GCA_030857305.1 Acidobacteriota bacterium | reverse complement strand
ATCTTTGCTCTGGCACGCGCCCCAAGCATCGCCTTTTTAACGGAAGTGCCTTGCAGTCAGTTTTTAGGACTCGGAAATAGCAAATCACCTCCATTGTGTCGTCGTGCTTGTAAAAGAGTCTTGACCGTATTATTCATCGGAATTTCGACCACCCGTTTTGTTTTCCCCTGAATTAAACGGATGACATCAATTGACCAGTCTATATTAAATTTAGAAAGCCCAAGCGCGTCATTTTGTCTAAGTCCGGTGTTAAGAACTAAGATACAAATATCTTTTGCCCAATCGGATTGAAATTCAGCAAAAAACTTTGCTTCGTCTTCCATTCGCAATATCCGGTTTTGAATATTATCGAACTTCGATTTCTCAACACGGGAACACGGATTAAATTCAAGAAAATCATTCTTCACCGCCAGCGAAAACACTTTCGAGATAATGGAAAGTTCAACATATAAATTTTCTCCCACATTAGTAATTCCGGTCGGCGACCAAAACCATCCCACTGTTTTGACACTGCAACTACGTTTGTGTTGCGTGATGTGATATTTAGGCAGAAATGTTTTAACATCATTTTTAATAGGTAATTCTTTAAACACTGATCCGCCAAACATTAAAACAAACGGCGTTCACAGAAGAGGTAATAAAATGTCGAAAATTTCTTGCTGCTTTCTGTTTTTCTCTTTACTTTTGTCTTTCGATGTCGGCGTTCGCGGTCAATGGACGAACCGCTATCCGAAAATAGCTAATGTGTCGCATCACGTCTACTTGGAAGGCTACAACCTGCCGACGCTCAATCAGAGCGCGACCGATCCGGCTGTTTCGCCTGATGGAAAAACCTTGGCGATTGCCGCGCGCGGCTGGATTTGGCTGATGGATACGGCAACGCGCGAAGCGAGACGCCTGACAAAAAGCGGCGCGGTTGATTCGCGCCCGGCTTGGTCGCCCGACGGCAGGCAAATCGCCTTCGTCAGAGACGACACAAAAGATACAAGCATTGTTTTAATCGACGCAACAAGCGGCAGGGAAAAAGTTTTGGTAGATTCGCCCGCGCTCGACCTTGATCCGGTTTTTTCGCGCGACGGGCGAGCCGTGTTTTACAGTTCGGCGGAAAGCGGTGATTTAGATTTGTGGCGTATCGAGATTGCTACGGGAACGAAAAAACGCTTAACCAATGACCGCGGGCAGGAACTACAACCGCAACCTCTGCCCGACGACACGCAGCTTCTGTATGTGGCGAAAGTAGGCTCGATTGATTCGGTTTTGCTCGTTGATTTGCGCGACAACTCAAAACGCATTTTGCATTCGGAGGGAATCGCTTCCCAAATGCGCACCGCACTTAAACCCGACGGGCGGAGTTTTGCCGTCAACCTGCCTGTTCAGGATCGCTGGCAGTTGTGGCTGATGGACACCAAAGGCAGTCCGGCAATTCAGATTGCCCGCAACGCGGAATATCCGCTTATGCCGACATGGAGTCCCGACAATTCCTTTATTTATTTCACCGAGCCTGATGCCAATGAGCGTTTTCGTCTTTACCGTATTTCGCCGACGGGCGGAACACCTGAAGACATCTCGCCGCTTTCGTGGAATTGGGGGGAGCCGACTTCTCGCATTCTCGTCAAAACGCGAATGCGTGGTTCTGAAACGAATCTGCCCGTGCGTCTGACGATCGTTGACGGAAAAGGACATCCGGTTCTGCCAGACGCGGGACAGGCGCGTTTCGACGGGCAAAACGGAAACGTATTTTTTTATTCGCCAGGCGTAATCGAGTTGGAAGTGCCGGCGGGCGATGTGCGCGTGCTGGCAACACACGGCTTCGGCACTATCGCGCAAACGGCGACGCGCAAAATACGCGAGGGCAGGGCGGAAACGATTGAAATTGAAATACCCGCGCCGCTTTGGAATCCGGTTTCCGACAGCTGGTATTCGGCGGATTTGCATTCGCATCTCAACTACGGTGGACCGTATCTTTTAACGCCCGAAGACATCGTGCCAGATATGCAGGGCGAAGCGCTCGATTTATCCACACCGCAACTCGCCAATCTGCATACCAGATTTATTGACATTGAATGGTGGAATTGGCGGCGTAGCCAGATGCCTATGATCGTTTTCGCGCAGGAAGTCCGCTCGCATTTTCTCGGTCACGTTGGTGTGGTCGGTGCGGATTCACTGTTTTATCCGTGGTATTCCGGTCCCGGCTACCCAATTTACGACGACATTGAT
>JALZOH010000525.1 GCA_030857305.1 Acidobacteriota bacterium | reverse complement strand
GCAAAACGGCGAGCGACTTTTTGCCGCCTCCGCTTGAAGCCGATTTTTTTGCCGACCAAAAATAGTAGCCAAAACCGATTGTGGCGACCAGCAAAACCGCTAACACAAACGCGGCAAGCGATTTCTGCTGTTTGATTTGACGAGTAAAACTATAGTTTGTTTCACCTGTTCGATAATTTGCTTTGCCCGTCACCGTTTGTAAATTCGCGGTTGCATTTTTACCACTTGACGAATACGATTTTTCCAGACGTTCGTCAAACGCGAGATTTTCCCGCAAACTTTTCAAATCCGTTAACACGTCTTTCATCGTTTGATAACGCTCGTCCTTATTTTTGCGAAGCGTTTTGGAAATGATGCGCTGCAATTCATCCGGTACGCCTTCGGCGAAACGCGAAAGCGGTTGCGGCTCGGTGTTTATCAAATTGGCAAAAGTTTCCGACATCGAATCACCCGCAAACGGCGTTCTACCTGCAATCATTTCGTAAATCACCACGCCGAAACTGAAAATATCCGTCCGCTCGTCAACCCGTCCGCCTTTCGCCTGTTCGGGCGACATATAATTGACCGTTCCCAAAATCACGCCTTTCGCCGTTTCGTTTTGCTTGACGGTTGCGTCTTCCAAACCGATTACTTTTTGCTCGACGAGTTTTGCCAAACCAAAGTCGAGAATTTTTGCATAACCGTCCGGGCGAATCATTATGTTTTCCGGTTTTATGTCGCGGTGGACGATGCGCGCGGAGTGCGCGGCGGTTAAAGCGTTGGCAATTTGAATCAAGATTTCCAACGCTTCCGACAGCTTCGCCGGCAATTCGCTGAAACGGTCGCGCAAGGTTACGCCTTCGATAAATTCGCTGACGATATAGTTGGCTTCTTCGCTCACGCCGATTTCGTGAATGACGAGAATGTTCGGGTGATTCAAAGCGGAAGCGGCTTTCGCTTCCTGAGTAAAGCGGTTGAGATTCGATTCGTTTCGACTAAACTTTTCGTTGAGAATTTTGACGGCAACCAGGCGTTCGAGTTTTTTATCTTTGGCGAGATAAACTTCGCCCATTCCGCCCGCGCCGATTTGTTTGATTATTTCGTAATGACCGAAACATTCCCCAGCTTCGAGATTCTTCGTCTCGGCTTTGATAATGACGCTGGCAACCTCTTTAGCGGCGGGCTGTTCCATAAAACTATCGTCGGCAAACGACGCTAGTAGTTTTTCAACTTCACGACGCAAGCCTTCGTCATTACCGCAAGCGTTATCAAGAAACTTCTCGCGTTGCGCCGGAGCAAATTTCAGCGCGGCATCGAAAAGTCCTTTAATTTTTTGCCAGCGTTCGGCTTCCATTTCTTAATCTCACTTCTTAAATCTAACGCGTCGCAACAAATCCTGAAAGCGCGGGTCGGAGCGCAAATCGTCGAAGCGCGGGTCGACATTCAGCAAAACGAGAAAGTATTCACGAATTTCGTACGATTTATTTAACTCCTCGAACGCTTTGTCTTTTTCGCCGAGCTTCGCATACCAACTCGCCAAGGCATACGGTGTGGCGTTCGACAGGCGGTTTTCTCCGGTCATCGTTCGCCAAAATCCCGTCCAGCCGCCATCCGCAAAACTTTGCCTGATGAGTGCCGCATTTTTCTTTTCGCCGATTAGCTCCTGAAATTTAGCATACTCTTCAATAGCTTCGGGAGACTTGCCGGTTAATTGATAAGCCAGACTGAGACTGACATGGGCGGCGGCAAAATTAGAATCCAGGTCGAGTGTCTTTTTAAATTGCGCGATGCTTGCCTCGTACTTTCGGGCGTAAAGCAAACTTTCGCCGTACTGCCGGTTGATAATCAGCGAAAGCGGGTCAAGTTCGAGCGCTCGCCGGAATTCCGTCTCGGCTTCCTCGCGGCGGTCGAGGTACATCAGCAGTTCGCCGTAAAACTGGTGCGCCGTCGCGTAATTCGGATTCAGTTCGATGGCGCGTTTGAACTCGCGTTCCGCTCCGGCGAAATCGTAGTCGTAAGTATTGTAAATCAGCCCGAGCGCGGCGTGCGCTTCGACTAGCTGGTCGTCGAGCGTTAAGGCTTTCCGGGCGGCTTCCCGCGCTTTCGGCATCGCTTCGTGCGGCGTCGCGGCAAGATACGGAGAAAGCAGGGCGTAAGCGTCGGCGAGACCGGCGTAAGCGAGCGCGTAATTCGGGTCAACATCTATCGCCTGCTGAAAATACTCGATTGCTTTTTGCA
>JALZOH010000524.1 GCA_030857305.1 Acidobacteriota bacterium | reverse complement strand
TCTCGACCGTGTGCAGAGCGCGGCGGCGGCAAGACTCAACGCGGTCGGACTGAAAGCGTCAACGGTCATCAAAGGGAGCGACGCGAGAAACGAATTGCTGGTCGAAGCCGAAAAATGGAACGCCGACTGTATTTTCGTCGGCACGCGCGACATTCGCGGAACTCTGGACAGATTTTTAATCGGCAGCGTGTCGGCGGGCGTGGCGTCAAACGCGCCCTGCTCGGTCGAAGTCATTCGCTCCGCCGCTAATTGATTGGGGTATTTGTGTAAAAAAATAGTGTCCGGGAAAATTCCAAAAACCCCGGACACTTTCCATTGCCTCTGATTCCATCTTAAAAAGCCGGGGCAACGAGGCATAAACAGGAGCGGAATTTCATATCAAAAATATGAAATCTTTGAATCGTCAAATGAAAGCTGTTGCGGTCAATCATCGTCTTTTCTATCCTCCTGCAATTACAAATCAATTATAAAGTCATCATCACCGGCGCACATCGGTATTTATACCTATTTTTCGCCCGTATTTTCGCGCAGCACGGCAAAAGAAATTTTATTTGTTGCGGGAGTTTGCCGCTCTTGTTCGGGACGCACCGCTACCAGCGGAATCAGCCAGTCGGCGGGAAACAATTTTCTAATCAAAACGGCAGCCGTGAAACTTGCAAAATAAACGATGACAGTTATGCCGAAGACGGTTGCGCCGTCGAGGTCTATGTTTTTACTGGCGACAACCAGCCACAAAATTTGAACTGGAAGAAAATGCAGGATATAAATTCCGTAAGAATACGATGCCAATGTCTGCCAGCCTTTAAAGGGGATTTTTTTCCACGACTGAAGAGCCGCCAGAAAAACGGCGATGCCGTAAATTTCCCGCGTGAGCGGAATGCCGTTTGTTCCGACGTGAAGCAGCATCGTGATTAAAACCACGGCGAGCGAGAGGCGGCGAAATCGGGCGCGGGCGAATAACTCATTGATTTTGCCGCATCCGAGCGCGAGTCCGACGGCGACCGGAATATAAAAAATATAATTGCCCGCCTGCGAAACGAAAATCCGCAGACTCATATCGAATTCCGGGCTGAGATTGTCCCAATCCGTGTAGTTTTGCAGGAATGAATAAAATAAAAATCCGTAGAGAATTGATAAGCCGAAACAAAAAATAGAAAGTTTTATCCTTGCAGGGCTTTGCTTGCCCGTCAATTGTTTAATCAACGGATAAATTATCAACGAGCCGACAAATATAAACTGGAGAAACCACAAATGCCGGTAGCCGGTGAAAAACACCGCCGCCGGAGGCAGCCCGCCGAAAGTCTCCGCGCCGAGCAGTGCCGGAAAGAGAAACGCCTCCGACAGAGAATAAACGAATGTCCAAACGAATAAAGGTATCCAAAGCCGTTTCAGTCGGCGGCTGAAAAAGTTCTCGAAACCGCCGTCGGGTTTTCTCGTCAGAGAAACGGTCAAAACAAAAAAACTCGACATCACCATCACAGGCAATACGAAATCGCGGAATTTCAAAAAAAACCAGAGCGAGTTCGGAAAACCCGCCGCCACATAGACGTGCAGAAAAACGATGCCGAACGAAGCGACTACTCGCAGCACGTCCAACCCTTCATATCTCGCCGCCTCTTGCCGTATTTCAGGTTTCGGAATATTCATCAAACTTTTTAATTAAGCAGGCAAAACTTAAATGAAATAATAAGAATGGCGCGGATTTAAATCGCCGACATCGGAATTGATACCTGTTTTCGCCGGTATAATCTCGTATTCGCGCCGGTTGCCGAAAAATTGATTTCAAACGTATTCGGGCTTCGAGTTTTTTTTAATTTCCGTTTCTTCTGCGGAACAAACCTCGGAAAGCAGCGGCAGTTCGACGGTGAAAGTCGCGCCCAGATTTTCGCCCGCGCTCATCGCCGAAACCGTGCCGCCTTGGGCTTCGACAAGATGACGGACGATTGCCAGACCCAAGCCGAGACCTTTGTGTTTCGCCTTGTCGGTTTCGTCCGATTGGCGAAAAGAATCGAAGACGAACGGCAGAAAATCTGAGCGAATGCCCGCGCCGTCGTCGTAAATTTTCAGTCGCGCATGCGTTCCGGCGCGTTCGAGGCGGATTTCGATTTGTCCTTCTTCGCGGGTGAATTTGACGGCGTTCGAGAGCAGATTCCAGACGACTTGCTGCAAGCGCTCCGCGTCGCCGCTGACAAGCCCGATACGCTCGTCAAAGTCACGGTGCAGACG
>JALZOH010000105.1 GCA_030857305.1 Acidobacteriota bacterium | reverse complement strand
CAAATCCTTGTTTCGTCATCTCCTGCAAAATATAATTGCCGAGTTCCGTGTAGCCTTCGACGATTTGCGCTGGGACGTTCGGTTCGACGGGTTTCATATACGGCGGCACGAACAGGCGCGCGCCGTTCGCGCCTTGCTGGTGAATGTCGTTGACGATTTGCGGATGCCATTGGTTGTGAATTTTATCAACGGTCAATTGCGTCTCAACCTGCGTGAACGCATACCAATCGCGGTTGTTGTCGTGTCCGACGTATTTGTGATAAAGCTCCGGTGGCGTTGTTCCTTCAAACTTTGTGCCGAGCGTTTTGTCATACCAGTTTTTGACAATATCAACACCGTCAGGATTGAGCGATGGTACAAGCAAAATGATTGTGTTTTCTAAAATCCTGCTTATTTCCGGCTCGCTCGAGGTCGCTAATCGATGAGCAATCAACATTGACGAGAGCGTTGAGCCGACTTCGGTCGAATGAATGCCGCACGTTATCAGAACAATCGTCTTGCCTTGTTTAATTAAACTCTGCGCGAGTTTGGCATTGTTTTTGATAATTCGCGGGTCGGCGAGTTTGGCGTTTATCTGTTTGTATTCTTCAAGATTTTTCAAATTCTCCGGCGCGGAAATTGTTGCGTAAACAAAAGGCGCGCCCATCGTCGTTTTGCCGATTTCCTCAAACTTCACGCGGTCGCTTCCCGCGTCGAGTTTCTTAAAATAATCCACAATTTGATTCCAACTCGCCAGCTTCTTATCATCGCCGGGCGTGAAGCCTAAACTCTCATTCGGCGCGGGAACTTTTTGTGCGGAAATCGCTGAGACAAAAAGAAAGATTGAAACGCAGAAACTTAAGTAAGTAGAAAAAAACTTATTTTTTATCATTTGGGACTCCTTTGAATTTCGTTAAGTATAAAACAAATCCGAGCGCGTGAAAATGTTTGGAGGGGCACGCCGAAGTGCCTGCCCAATGAGCAAAGCGAAAATTGATTTGATGAAATTCAAATTGAATCCTCCCCAATGGTTGTTAGCGACGTTCGTCGCTGCGGTCAGGCACTTCGGCGTGCCCCTCCACATTTGGTCTGCGTTGCGTTTTTTCTCGATGCGATGTAAATTAACGCAAGCTTCTTTTCAAAATACTTTCCCGCATCTTTTTAGAACAATTTCGGAGGCTTTGGTTTTCGTTTATGAAGAACAATCCATTCTTAGCGGTTTTTCGTCCTTATATTCCTGACAGCGTAACGAATATGCGCGAGCTTTCAATCTTTCCGCTGATTGTCGGCACGATTCTGGGCGTGATTTTCGGCGCGTCGTCGCTTTACCTGGTTTTGAAAGTTGGCTTGACGGTTTCGGCTTCGATTCCCGTTGCAGTCATTTCGATAACGCTGTTTCGTCTGCTATCGAAAATTGGCGTGCGCGACGCGACGATTCTCGAACACAATATCGTACAGACGGCTGGCTCGGCGGGCGAATCAATCGCGTTTGGGCTTGGCGTAACAATGCCTGCGATTTTGATTTTGGGGTTTGACCTTGAAATTTCCCGCGTGATGCTCGTCGCCGTACTTGGCGGACTCCTCGGAATTTTTATGATGATTCCGCTGCGCCGCGCTTTAATCCGCGACCAGCACGGTTATCTAAAATATCCCGAAGGTACGGCTTGCGCGGAAGTTTTAAAGGCGGGTGCGTCCCAGGAATCTCGCGCCGCTTCGATTGAATCCGAACGAGTCGGGGCGGACGACGCGGCAACCACCGGCGGAAAAGTTATCGCCGTCGGTTTTGGCATCGGATTTTTGTTTAATTCGCTGATGCAGGTTTTCAAAGGCTGGAAGGAATCGCCCGGCAAGGAATTCGACGCGCCGTTTCGCGGCGGCTCGGTGTCGCTCGAAAATAATCCGGCACTGCTCGGTGTCGGTTATATTATTGGTCCGCGCATTGCGGGAATTATGTTCGCGGGTGGCGCGTTGTCGTATCTCGTGCTGATTCCGATGATTAAATACTTCGGCGCGGCTCTGCTCGAACCGCTCGCGCCAGCCACGTCGAAACTCATTTCCGAGATGGCGATTCAGGGCAAAGACAGCATCCAAAGCACCTACGTTTTATACATCGGCGCTGGCGCGGTTGCCGCGGGCGGAATGATTTCGCTGGCGCGTTCGCTGCCGACGATTTGGAATGGCTTAAAAGGCGGACTTGCTGACTTTCGCGGCGGTACATCTTCGGCTGAAAATGAAAACCAGCCGCGCACCGACCGGGACCTTTCACTGAAATGGGTAATTATCGGCATTTTAGCGTTGATCGTAGTTATCACGTTTGCGCCGTCGCTGGAAATGAACCTGCTCGGCGCGATTTTGATTATCGTTTTTGGCTTTTTATTCGTTACGGTTTCATCGCGCTTGACGGGTGAAATCGGTTCTTCGTCAAATCCGATTTCGGGAATGACTGTTGCCACTCTGCTTTTAACTTGTCTGGTTTTCCTTCTCGTCGGTTGGACACAGCCCGACCCATATTTTATTACGGCATTAAGCGTCGGCGGCATCGTTTGCATCGCCGCGTCGAACGGCGGCACAACTTCGCAGGATTTGAAAACCGGCTTCTGGGTCGGCGGAACGCCTTGGAAACAGCAAATTGCCATTCTCGTCGGCGCGACCGTTTCGGCTCTTGTGTTAGGTCCGATTCTGATTCAATTGAATAATTCTTCGACTGTTTATCAGAGAGTCGAACCGACCGCTTTCAGCCAGCAATTCGTTGTCCCCGAACAGCAGCTCCTTCGAGACGGCGGACAATTAAAAAGCGAAACGGTCAACGAACCGGGCTTGAACGATACAGCCGCTTACCGCGTTTGGCACAACACGGACGCAAAAGTCGGAGCCGAAGGACGTTATTTAATTGATACACAGGGCAAGCCCGTTTATCTGGTTGACCCGGGCATTAACGGCACAGTTCAAAAACGCGCCGACGGCTCGAGCGTGACGAAATACAACGCGCCGAAAGCGACTTTGATGAGCTACATCATCAAAGGAATTTTGAGTCAGGAACTTCCCTGGGGCTTGGTTTTGCTAGGCGTAATGATTGCCATTGTTTTGGAACTTTCGGGCATTCCGTCGCTCGCCTTTGCCGTCGGATTGTATTTACCGATTTCCGTTTCCGCCCCGATTTTCGTCGGTGGAATTGTGCGTTGGGCGGTTGATAAGGATTTGATTAAAAAGCTTCGGCGGCGGAATTTGTCGGAGGAAGAAATCATTGCCGAAACCGACCGCAGTCCGGGCGTTCTACTCGCTTCCGGTTATATCGCGGGCGGCGCGTTGGCGGGAATTCTGGTCGCGGTCGCGGCGGAATTCTTAAGCGGCACGGTTACGAGTTTTGAGAAATGGTCGGAATTGAACAATCCGTTTTTTGCCGGACCAAATTCCGACTGGCTCGGAATGATTCCGTTCTGGATTCTGGCACTTGTTCTCTATTATGTCGGACGCGGATTGCTTTTAAGCGGACGACGTAATGATTAAAAAACAAAATATGTAGAATTTTGTTTCACATTTCGATGCACGGTGCGTAAATTTTTTTGAACGTGCTGTGCATCGTTTTTTCTGGCGACGCTTTTTTGTTAAACAATATATCCACCAATTTTGAGAGTACATATTTAAAGTTTAACTTGAATGGGTTTTAAGCAAAAATGATCTGGAAAGCTATGAATAAGTTGTAAATTTGTCCGTTCGGTATTGAACTTGGACGAAAAAAAGAGTATAAGGGGTTTGTATCTACAATAGTTTACAATCCCAAAATAACTAAAATCCTTTTAAAGTAAGTCTTTAAGAATATGTTTTTAAGAAATTTGATTTCGAGTTTTAATAAATCAATTGCCCAGCGGAATGTTGCTCAACGGTACAAATACGAAATGCCGATAATAATTTCGTTTGAACCTATAAAAAAGACGGGCAGATTAAGTTTGCCGATGCAAAAGCCTTCGATTCGCGGCGAAACAAAAGACTTGAGTAAAACAGGAATTGCCTTTATCGTTTCTTCAATTCGCTTGAACGAAAATTATCTGGTCGGCGACGGTCGCATACTAGACGTCGAACTCAAACTGCCGAACGCAAAAGTGGAAATGCAGCTCATCGGACAGAGATACGAACAGATTGAAGATAAACATAATTCGGCAACAAAATATTTGATCGGCGCAAAAATAGTGCAGATGTCCGAACCTGACCGAGAAGTGTACGAAGATTTTTTACGCATTGGTAGTAGGCTCCGAAAAAACGCCCGCAGTCTAAAGCTCGGTACCGACCGAAGTCAAAACTTTTAATAAGTTCGCAAAAAAAATATAAAAGCGTGAGGGAAATAAAACCTTCGCGCTTTTTGTTTTTTACTAATTTTCTGTGGTTTAATTTTTACAATGAAAGACAAAGTACGAATCGGAATCCTTGGAACGGGTTTTGCGCGCCGCGTGCAGATTCCCGCATTTTTAAGCTGCAAAAACACCGAAATTGTTTCAATCGCCAGCGGCAGCCGCGCGAACGCCGAAACCGCGGCGCGTGAATTTAATATTGCGCATTTTACGGATGATTGGCGCGAAACCGTAGAGCGTGCTGACATTGATTTAATCTGCATAACCACACCGCCGGTTTTCCACCTCGAAATGGCGCTTTACGCGCTTGAGCGGAATAAACACGTTTTGTGCGAAAAACCGATGGCGATGAACGCCGGGGAAGCACGCGAAATGACGGAAAAAGCCGGGACGAAAAATGTTTTAGCGCTCGTTGACCACGAACTTCGTTTCCAAGCCGGCAGACAAAAAGCGCGCAAAATACTTCACGACGGCGACATCGGCGAAATTATTCACGCCAAATGTAATTTTCGTAACGCTTCGCGGGGCGACGCCGGTTTAGCCTGGAATTGGTGGTCGGACAAAGAACAGGGCGGCGGCGCACTCGGCGCCATCACTTCGCATATTATTGATTCGTTCCGGTGGTTTTTAAACGCGGAGATTTCGAGTGTTTTTTGTCAACTGCAAACTCACGTCAAAGAGCGCCCTGATGAAAACCTGAATAAAATGCGCGAAGTAACCAGCGATGACGAATCAAATTTGATTTTGCGCTTTTCAGGCGGTAACTTTGTTAAAGACGCAACGGGTATAATTTCTGTTTCGATGGTTGAATATCCGAATTACCACAATCTGATTGAGTTTTTCGGCACAAAAGGCGCGCTGCGAGTCGGTTATAAAGGCGAAATTTTTCTTGCAAAATCAAACGAATCGGATTGGACGGAAATCGAAACCGAAATCGGCGCCGCCCCGACAGACATTTTTGATTCAGGTTTTCCAAGTGGATTTATGGCTTTTGCGCCGAAAATAGTCGAAGCAATTAAGATGGGCAAAACGGAAATTGAACACGCGGCAACCTTTGCCGACGGCTTAAAAGTACAAGAAGTTTTAGACGCGGCACGTCAATCCGATGAAACCGGCGCGGCTGTAAAATTATAAGATAACCAATCGGCTCAAAACAAAGTTTTATATTGAACAAGGGAAGGAGAATTTATGTTGAAAAGTGATGAAGGCAAAACCGTTTCGTATTGGGAAGCGAGCGAAGATTTGCTAAATAAAAATGCGCTTGCCGAATCAATCGAAGCGGATGTCTGCATTATCGGCGGCGGAATCAGCGGACTCACGACCGCTTATCTGTTAACGAAAGCAGGGAAACGAGTTGCTGTCGTTGACGACGGCGCAATCGGCGGCGGCGAGACTTCGCGGACGACGGCTCATCTGTCGAACGCTCTGGACGACCGCATCTACCGCGTCGAGGAATGGCACGGTGCGGAAAAAGCGAAATTAGCGGTTGAAAGTCACGGAAGCGCCATCAGCGAAATTGAACGAATCATTGAAACCGAAAAAATCGACTGCGATTTTTTGCGCGTTGACGGATTTTTAATCGAAGCTGAAGACGGCGAAGATGATTTAGATAAAGAGCTTGAAGCCGCTCATCGCGCCGGGTTTACAGGTGTCGAGCGTGTGAAGCGAGCGCCGATAAAAGGTTTCGAGACGGGTGAGTGTTTAAAATTTCCGCGTCAAGCGCAGTTTCACGTTCTCAAATATCTAACGGGTTTAGTAAAAGTAATCGAGCAAAACGGCGGACGACTTTTTTCAAATACGCGGGCAATCGAATGGAAAGGCGAAGACGCGCCCGAAGTGAAAACCGCAAACGGCTCAACGATTCGCGCAAGCTCAATTGTTCTGACGACGAATTACCCGTTGATGAGCAAAATGTTTGCCAAGCTTCCCGCTTATCGCACTTACGCAATCGGCGCGCGCGTGCCGAAAGATTCGGTTGAAAAATGTTTGATTTGGGACACGGCTGACCCGTACATTTATGTTCGCACGCAAGCAGAAAACGATTATGACGTTTTGATTGTGGGCGGCGAAGATCATCGGACGGGACAAGACGATAATTCAGACGCGCGTTTCGGAAAACTTGTTCAGTGGACCCAAAAGCGTTTCCCCGAGGCAAAAGAAATTCTTTACAAATGGTCCGGACAATTCCTCGAAACACACGACGGACTGGCGTTTATCGGCAGATTTTCCTCAAGCGAGCCGAACGTGTATTTAATCACGGGCGATTCGGGGATGGGAATGACGCACGGCACAATTGGCGGAATGCTCGTTTCGGATTTGATTCTTGGACGCGCCAATCCGTACACGGAAGTTTATGAACCATCGCGCCTTGCCACGCAGTCAATAATTGAAGCCGTGCCGGAGATCATCAACTCAACTTTGCCTTATGTCGATTGGATTACGGGCGGCGACGTTTCTTCGGTAGACGAAATCAAAAACGGTGAGGGCGCCATCATCAGTTACGGCACAACGAAAATCGCGGCATATCGAGATGAAAACGGCAAGCTCTTTGAGCGTTCCGCCGTCTGCACGCACCTGGGCTGTATCGTGCGGTTTAATTCACTGGAGAAAACCTGGGATTGTCCGTGTCACGGCTCGCGCTTCGACACCGACGGGCATCCGATAAACTCACCGGCGATTGAACCGCTCGGAGAAATCGAAAATTCTTCAAACAAGTAAGAAATTTCAATCACAGATAAACACAGATAAAGACAAAAACACAAGAAGTAAATTTTAATTTACCTTTATAAAATCTGCGTTTATCTACGTTTAAAATTTCCCTTCCGGGAATATCAATTTCTTTATTTCATCAATCTTTTCCAGCGCGGCTTCTTCGCCGGCTTTGATGAATTCGTCCATTTTACCGATTTCGTCGGGTCGCAGGTGCGAGATTTTCGGAATAATCACGACATCAGCGCGATAATGCTGATGTTTGGCGGCAGTTCTGAGA
>JALZOH010000523.1 GCA_030857305.1 Acidobacteriota bacterium | reverse complement strand
TGATTAAGGGGACTAAATAAGGCGCGAGCAAAATTCCTAAAATCGTGATAATGCTCATAATTACAGCCAGAGCATTGAGGACTAAACTTGCAAGGCGCCACGCTTCCTGCTCGCTTTTGTTAATTTGATAATCGGTAAAAACTTTGACGAAGGCGGCGGACAGCGCGCCTTCGGCAAAAAGGTCGCGTAAAACATTGGGAATCGTAAAAGCTGCCTGGTAAGCGTCGTAGAGAAAACCCGCTCCGAAATAATGCGCAAAAACCATCTCGCGCACCAAACCTAGAACACGCGAAAACATGACGGCGATTGAAACAATTCCGGCGCTTCGGGCGACGCTTGTCTGCTTGGTCTGAGATTTATTATTTGAAAGCTCGGGGTGGGTTGCGGGCTCGGCGGTAAGTTCCGGAGTTTCTTCGGTCTGGTCGATTTGGTCGGTTTTGTTCATCTCGCTCTGCATCGCTTTTTGCAAACGTGAATTATCTTATGCTTTCGGGCAAAGCGCAAAGCAAAAATCGAAGGGAAGCAAGAAAATCTTGCTTCCCTTCGATTTTAATATTTTTAAGATTCGATTACTCGTTAACCCGTGTGCGCGTGTCAGGATAAGTAATGCGCGTATTTGCCAGACGCACATCAAGCGGAATTTCCAGATAAGCCATCGGCGCCGCGCCGCCGAGTTGTCCCTGAATTAAAGACACCAGCGAATTTTGAAAACCGCGGAACCGGCTCACGCTGCCGCGCTGATTAAAGATAACAAAAAGGAGTTTTCCGTTTCTTGTCTGAATCTCGCCCGCAAGGCTGCTCACGCCGCTATCGGTTTGACCGAGCGTGCCGGTTTTACCGACCACGCTTCCGCGGGCAAAATCAGTATTAAAACGTCCTTCGAGAGTTCCTTTATCAATCCCCGCCACCGGCATAATGTCTGTGAAATTCATTTTGTTTCGCGCCAGTTCGTTTTTAAAGGTTTTAAGAAGCCGCATCATTGCACGCGGCGTGACGCGATTCATGCCCAGACCGCTCGCGGTTTGAATGACAAATTCCTGGGGCGCAATTTGCGCATTTTGCTGGACGATTCGGGCGACGGCGTAAGGACCGCCGAGCATATCGCCGAGGCGTTCAGACAAAAAATTGTTGGAATAGCACAGCGTTGTTTTGACAATCTCGCGCATCGGTGTCGATTCGTGCGAAAAAAGAAGCTTGGCGTTGGTCGGAAGTGTCTGCACATAAACGTCGCCTGAAAAAGAAACGCTCGGAACGGCACTGACCTGCGCGAATTTTTTAGAATTTATCAGATGGTTTTGCCAGGCACGGGTCGCGGCAGCCGAACGCTTTGCAGAATTCATAACCGTCGTTAAATTTTGTCCGGAACGGTGTGCTGCCGTATTAAAGCTCATTGCAAAATTGTCTGTCACAATCAAATCGCCGTTTATATTTCTCACCCCTAAACGGTTCAATTCATTTGCAACCGCAATGCCGTGTTCGAGATTAAACATCGGGTCGCGTCCCGAGACATATAAATTGCCGTAAAGTGTACCGGTAGTCGGATCAAGTTGACCGTCCGTCCAAACATTTGTCGGAAAGCGATACTCAGGTCCGAAAGTTTTCAGAACCGCATAAGCCGTCGCGATTTTGACATTCGAAGCCGGATTAAAGGCATAAGTAGAAGAACTTTCGAGTACGATATTACCGTTTAAATCTTCAACTAAAATTCCTGTATAACCGGGAATGTCAATATTCGCAAGCGCCGGAATAGATGTTCTCCGGGCGACCGGCATCACAGCCACCGGCACGGAACTTCCTGTCTTTTGAACCAGCGGGGTTGAAGAAGTTTGGGGTGTTGGTCTGCCTGTTTGAACCCCCGATTGTTGAATTAAAGGTTTCGGCGGCGGATTCGGAGCGGTCGGTTTACTATAAACCGATTGTCCGAAAACAGAAGCTGTTGAACCAACCCACAAAAGAGAGACGGCAATTAGCCACAAGGCTTTATTCTTGGCAAAATTGTTCATATTTTATCTTTTAGTTTTGTGTTGCGGCAGGTTTCCTAATAAATATCCAAAAGGAAAGCTGTCCACATAATAACACAAAATCCCATCCGTTTTCCAAACATAAAAATCTTTTTAACACTCTGCCTTTTGCAGACGACAATTTAGATGGACTTTTTTGTAACTTAGATGCACAGATTTAGATTTACTTATACAGTCAACACTATTTGCTTATACATCAAAGAATTA
>JALZOH010000104.1 GCA_030857305.1 Acidobacteriota bacterium | reverse complement strand
AGAAGAATCGAACTTCCACGAGCTTGCGCCCACAGGCTTCTGAGACCTGCGCGTCTACCAGTTCCGCCACGTCCGCGCGAGTAAAAGGTAAAGCAAATGATACGAATTTAATTTCTAAAGTTCAAGAACGCGGTCCGAGTTTGTTATATTTGAGTGATGCAAAATTATTTGTGCGAAAATCTGGTACAAGTAAGGAAAAGAATTCAGCGAGCTGCACACAGAAGCGGGCGCAACGCTGATGACATAACGCTTATCGCAGTCAGTAAAACTCATCCCGTAAACGTTTTGCGCGAAGCGATTATCGCGGGCGCAGACGTTTTCGGCGAAAATAAGGTTCAGGAAGCCGAAGAAAAAATTGAAGAGATTGGCAAAGAAAATTTGAAATGGCACTTAATTGGCAATCTACAGTCTAACAAAGCCAGAAAAGCGGTTAAACTTTTCGATGTCATTCATACGCTCGATTCCGTCGAACTTGCGATGCGCCTTGAACGTATTTGTAAAGAAGAAAATGAAAAAAGTTTAGAAGTTCTCGTGCAGATTGATTTGGCAAATGAGGCGACAAAAAATGGAGTTGCCGTAAGTGATTTGCCGAAACTCGTTGATTTTTTACAAACTTGTAATTATTTAAAATTTAGTGGTTTGATGATTATTCCACCTTTTTTTGATGAGTTCGAAAAAGTGCGACCCTTTTTCAAGCGTCTGCGCGAAATCCGTGATGAACTTTTGCGGAAAAATGCTTTTGCAAATAAGCCGGGCGAGCTTTCGATGGGAATGAGCCACGATTTTGAGATTGCGATTGAAGAAGGCGCAACGCTTGTGCGGGTTGGAACGGCAATCTTCGGGAGGAGAGAAATTAACCCCAGATGAACACAGATAAACCTAGATTTTTGGAGCTTTTGCTAACTTCTAATTCCTGACGTCTGAAATCTAAAATTATGCTTTTACAAATTTATCCTTTTATTCAACAAATTATTGTCATTGCCCTGCTGATATTTGTCGCGGCACTCGTTTTACGTTTAATTTTCAATTTTTCTGACCCGAATCCGTTCGGGAAAGTCGGCAGGTTTTCTTTTCAATTAAAAAAATTGACCGACCGTTTTGTTTATCCGGCAGCAACTCTTCTGGCGCGTTTTCGCGTTAACACACGGTATGCGCCGCTCGTGACAATCTTTATGGCGGCAGTGCTGGCTTATTTTTCACTACAAATCATCCATAATACATTTTTTGTCGTTGACGGTTTACTGGCGAGCGCCCTTACCGGAAACGTTAAGGCTTTAACCGGCTTTCTGCTCTATGGAGCAATTAGCCTGTACATTTTGTTTATTTTTATACGCTTTATTTCAACGTGGTTTGTTTTTACGCGCAACACTTTTCTCGGTTTTGTCCGGCGCGTGACCGACCCGGTTTTACTGCCCGTCCAGCGTCTGATTCCACCAATCGGGATGTTTGATATTTCGGCAATGCTGATTTTGCTTGTACTCGGATTTTTGCAATCAATCGTGCTTCGCGCTTTTGTTTATTAAATTATCTTGATAGAAAAAGCTTTGGTGTCCTTCACGTAAGCCTTTTTGAAACTTCGCGTTACCGATTTTCATAAAGATGCGGTAACGCAGAGGGTGCAAAGGCTTAACGCAAAGTATCGCAAAGGATTTGTGATGATTGAATTCACCGAAAAAGACGGAAGTTTGATTTTCAGCGTGCGCGTTGTGCCGCGAGCGTCAAAAGGCGAAATTGTCGGCGAACACGACGGCGCATTGAAGATAAAAATTGCCGCGCCGCCGGTTAACGGCGCGGCAAACGCGGAATTAATCAAGGTTTTGGCAAAACAATTCGGGGTTCCGAAAAGCGCGGTCGAGATAACGGGCGGTCAGACCGCTAAAATTAAACAGATAAAAATATTCGGCGCAAATTCTGAAAAACTCTTAGGCACGTTCAGTCTTTAATTTTCTGAATTGTCTCAGACGAGTTTTTTGCAGTAGAAAATAACTCAGCCAAACGATTAAAAACGCCAATAAAATTTGCAGAATTGCTATTGCGCTTAAGAAAATTTTGCTTAAGTTTGCCCCGGCGTCCTGCCACAGATTCAGTGTCTGCCAAAGACAGATGCCGTCGGCAAATAAAACCAAAACACATAATAAAAGAACTGTCATTTCTTTTTGCATAATCTTAATTTTCCTCTCCGGTTTGAATTAAAACAGGTGCAAATGAAAAGGACGTGACGGCATTATGAAAAAAATGTAACGAAATGTATTTGCGAAGGAAAATTTCAGCGTGATATATTTTCTCTTTCGTCAAATCAAAAAAAACAGGAAATTATAAAATGTCAGGACATTCCAAGTGGCACACTATTAAGCACAAAAAAGGCGCATTAGATGCTAAGCGCGGTAAGGTTTTTACTAAGTTAATTAAAGAAATTACAGTGGCGGCGCGGACGGGCGGAACCGGCGACGTCGATTCAAACGCGCGACTTCGTAAAGCGGTTTTGGATGCCAAAGCCGCGAATATGCCGAACGATACGATTGATCGCGCCGTCAAACGTGGAACGGGCGAACTCGAAGGCGTCAATTACGAAGAAATAACTTATGAGGGTTACGGCATCGGCGGCATCGCTGTGTTGATTGAGACGATGACCGACAATCGCAATCGAACGGTTGCCGAACTGCGCCATCTGTTTTCAAAAAACGGCGGCAATCTCGGGGAAGCCGGTTCAGTCGCGTGGATGTTCGATAAAAAAGGCTACATCGTCGTTGATAAAAATGCCAAACCCGAAGAAGAGCTTTTTGAAATCGCCATCGAAGCCGGCGCCGATGACCTGCAGGACGATGGCGACAGCTTCGAGATTTTAACCGCGCCCGATAGTTTTGAAGCTGTCAATGAAGCAATAAAAGCGGCAGGAATCGAGCCGCAGGCGGCGGAAGTTTCGATGATTCCGCAAAACTACATTCGGCTCGAAGGCGACGACGCTAAAAAAATGCTCAAACTGTACGAAGCAGTCGAAGACCACGACGACGTGCAGAATGTTTACGCGAATTTCGATATTGATGAGAGCGAGATATTCTAGTTTCCTATCAAAAAGCCATAAGTTTTCACGCTCACGGTTTTTTCCCTCATTCCCATTTAAACGAATCGCAACATCATTGACTTATCTTATCGAAACAAATATAAATTTCGTCAAAGGGGAATGCTATGAAAACAAAATTAACATTCGTTATCGGAATCTTACTCGTCTGCGCGGCAAACACTTTGGCGCAAGGCGGAGGTAAAGCCGAACCGAATCAAGTCAAATTTGCGAAAGGCAAATCGAGCGCGACGGTGAGCTGGACACTCTCAAACAATCAGCAAATGGAATACATCTTCAGCGCGAAAGCCGGGCAGACGGTTACGCTGCAAGTCGTTTCCGTTCCGAAAGGAAATTTATTTTCATTCAGCGTGGACGGCACAAACGGTATTGAACTCGAAACCGAATACGACAGCTATGCGGATTATAAATTTATCGCACCTGCGACGGGCGATTATCTGGTGGTCGTTACCAAAAGACCGACCGAGAAAGTTACGAAGGCGAGATTTTCATTCACCTTAACAATAAAATAGCCGCAAATTTTGTCGTTCACGGCTTTTTCTTTGAAAGCTGAAACAGCCGCAAATAAATTGAAAATGATTTATCTGAAACTACTGCGGTGTAACTGTGCAAGCGCTTAGACATTAATTTTCGGGAAGATGATTGTCGGGTGCGTGAAGCCAAGTCAGCCGAGAATGTAACCAGACTCAGACATACGGACGAAACTAAAATCAAAATGTGTCAAAAATCAATCGCTGCCGTTCAACCACGAACCATCTAATGGCGGTGTTTGTATGTTGACGGATGTCGGTCAGAGCTGCAAATTTTGGCAACTTAATTTCTGAATAATTTAAGAAACAAAATCCCTCAGTTTCCAATTGTTTCGGCTTACTTTTTGCTGAAACAATTGCTCCGCCGTAAAATGCAAAAACACAGAGAGTCATAATAAAAAACACAATTTTTTTACTCATTAGACTTCATGCGAAATTAAAATAATGCGGTTGTTGCACTGAAGTATTGCGCGCATCAGTTTGCGTTTTTATTTGAAAAACAAATAAACTTGGAACTTTCAGCAAAACAAGAAATAAATATATGAGCAATCACGAACCAAATAAAATCATTTTCTCGATGGTTAAGGTCAGTAAGTTCTACGACAAAAAACCAGTCTTAAAAGACATTTATTTATCATTTTTTTACGGCGCGAAAATCGGTGTTCTCGGACTAAATGGTTCGGGAAAATCTTCGCTTTTGCGAATCATTGCCGGAACGGACAAAGAGTTTAACGGCGAAGTCGTGTTTTCCAAAGGCTACACAGTCGGTTATCTCGAACAAGAACCAAAACTTGACGAGTCGAAAACCGTCAGGCAAACGGTCGAGGAAGCCGTACATGAAACGGTTAATCTTTTGCAGGAATTCGACGAAATAAATTTAAAGTTCGGCGAGCCGATGGACGATAAGGAAATGGATGAACTCCTTGCAAGACAAGGTGAAGTGCAGGGAAAACTCGACGCGCTCGACGCATGGGATTTGGACAGCCGCCTTGAAATGGCGATGGACGCCCTGCGTTGCCCACCGCCTGATACGCCGATAAAAAATCTTTCGGGCGGTGAGAAACGTCGCGTCGCGTTGTGTCGTCTGCTCCTTCAAAAGCCCGACATTTTATTATTGGACGAACCGACGAATCATTTAGACGCGGAAACCGTCGCGTGGCTCGAACAACATCTGCAGAAATACGAAGGAACGGTTATCGCCGTCACGCACGACCGTTATTTTCTCGATAATGTCGCCGGTTGGATTTTGGAACTTGACCGCGGCGAAGGCATTCCCTGGAAAGGAAATTATTCGTCGTGGCTCGAGCAAAAACAAAACCGTCTGGCGGGCGAAGAAAAGACAGAAGATAAGCGGCGTAAAACTCTGGAGCGCGAACTCGAATGGATTCGGATGTCGCCGAAAGGCAGACACGCGAAATCGAAAGCGCGAATTAACGATTACGAAAATCTCGTGTCGCAAGAATCGGAAAAACGAGGCGAGGATTTGGAGATTTTTATTCCCGCCGGCGAGCGCCTTGGCGATTTGGTAATTGAATCGCAAAAAGTCGCCAAAGGTTATGATGATAAATTGCTGTTTGAAAATTTGGAGTTTAGTTTGCCGCGCGGCGGAATCGTCGGCGTTATCGGCGCGAACGGCGCGGGCAAGACGACGCTTTTTCGCCTTATTACCAAACAGGAAACGCCCGACGCTGGCGATTTCAAAGTCGGCGAAACGGTGAAAATCGGTTACGTGGACCAATCGCGCGACAGCTTGAACAGCGAGAAAACGATTTGGGAAGAAATCTCCGACGGCTTGGATTTTGTTCAACTCGGAAAACGCGAAGTCAATTCACGGGCTTACGTTTCCCGGTTTAATTTTTCCGGTACTGATCAACAAAAGCGCGTCGGACAGCTTTCCGGCGGCGAGCGCAACCGCGTTCATCTAGCAAAGATGTTAAAGTCGGGCGCGAATGTTTTACTGCTCGATGAACCGACCAACGATTTGGACGTGAACACGATGCGTGCGCTCGAAGAAGCGTTGGAGAATTTCGCGGGCTGCGCCGTCGTCATCAGCCACGACCGTTGGTTTTTGGATAGAATCGCCACGCATATTTTGGCGTTTGAAGGCGACTCGAAAGTAGAATTTTTTGACGGCAATTACAGTGAATACGAAGCCGATAAAAAATCGCGTCTCGGACACGATGCCGACCAGCCGCATCGGATAAAATATCGAAGTTTGACACGAGTTTGAAATTAGGGGAACTGCAAATCATAACTTATGTTGAATAGGTTTAGCTAATCCTTCAATGGACGTCCCGAACTTTTATGAACAACTTTCAAAAAGAATTTACGGACGCGCTCGAAAAGCATCAAGCTGAATTTGATATTTCGGTGGGCGCAGAAAAGATAAGTGACCTTTTTACTTATTACGAGTTTGTTCAAAAACATAACCCGATTTTGCATTTGGTCGCGCCATCGGCGCCCGAAACATTTGCTGTCAGACACGTTTTAGAATCGCTTTTTTTGCAAGAATTCCTTCCTGTCAATGCAAAATTCGCGGACATCGGCACGGGGGCAGGTTTGCCTTCAATTCCCTGTTTAATTTTTCGGGAAGATTTGCGAAGCCTTTTGATCGAATCAAAATTGAAAAAAGTAGATTTTCTTGAAAAAGTTCTAAGAGAATGCAAATTAGAAAATCGTGCGAAGATTTTTGACCGGCAGTTTGAAGAATTGCAAAAGCCCGCGGATATTGAATTTGTAACTTGCCGCGCACTGGATAAATTTACGCAGAAACTTCCCGGCATTCTCAAATGGTCAAAGCACTCAACCGTTCTTCTTTTCGGCGGTGACAATTTAGCCGAAGAATTAAGCAAACACAGCGTAAAATACAAACAAAAATTGATTCCTCAGTCCGAGCAGCGTTATCTTTTTATCGCTTAAAATTGACCTTTTTCAGTTTTGATTTAGTGTTTCATTTGTAATACAATGTGTTATATGAAACACGAAACGGCTAAAAATAACGTAATTGTTAAATCAAAAGCAGAAAAATCTAAGACGCATAGTAAAATTAAGAAAACAAAATCTGGCGCAGAGAAAACAGCAGGAAAAATAGCTTTAAAACCCCGACAACCGACTGTTAAAAAGATTGAATCTGGTGAAAAAAAATTGAAGTCTAATGTTTTAACGCGGAATGCAAAGCGGAAAGTTGAAAAGACTGCATTTAAAATTCCCGTTAAAATTGTCAAAGTTCCGAAAGTTAAAACAATTATTTCAATCAAGAAAACTAAACCAGGTGTAAAAAAAACTGGGTCGGTAGCTTTAAAGCCCCGTGCGAATCAAAAGGTTGAGAAGATTGCGCCCAAACTTTCTGTTAAACAAGCCGAATTGAAAATTCAAAAAGCGAAAATAATTTCTTCAGCTAAAAGTGTTCATCCTGCACCGAAGAAGTTAAAAACAGTTGTTTCAGCCCGAATTGCCAAGGTGGAAAAGGATGATAAGAAGTTCAAAGCTGTCGCTGAAAACTCTAAAAGGCAACCACCAAAGGTTTCTGTTAAGAAAGCGGAAATCGAAAAATTGAAAGTAAAAATGGCTTCTCCGATACAAAAGATTGCCTCCGGCGGAAAAAAAACAGTGCCTGTTTCTGTTACAAAAGTAAATTTGAAGACACCTGTCAAGCCTATCGTCAAGCCTGTAAAAGTTCGAGTTGCGAAAGTCCAAACTGTTGCTGCTAAAAGGGTAAAGGTCGTTGAAAC
>JALZOH010000522.1 GCA_030857305.1 Acidobacteriota bacterium | reverse complement strand
GTAAAGCAATCTCAAACGGTCAATGCCGCTGGTAAATTTTGCCGTCCGCGCCGCGAGCGCATTTCTTTCCTGTCCTAAAGCTGTCATAAATTCCACGACATTCGGATATTTTTTCTGTAAATCACCGAGCGACATATTGTAAAGTCCGAGGACTTTTTCGGGCGTGTTAAAATTTTCCTTTTCAGCGATTGATTCAGCAAAAGTTTCTTCGGCGAGACGACGTTCTTTACCTTCAAAGCGACTAAAAAGAGTTTCCGCCGCGGCGAATTTTTGATTGGCAGGTAAATCAGCCAACATTCTTAAGAAAAACTTTATTAGTTCACGCTCGGCAATCGGTTCGCGGTCTTTGTAGGCGGTTTGAATTTCGGTGAGTTTAGCTTGTTTTTCAGCTGCCGTCAGATTTTTACCTTGCTGCACCGCTAAAACGGCGTCGAAAACTTGTTTAAAAGCGGGCGTCAGAGCCGGAGTCGGAAGTCTTTGCAAAATCACGTCACGTTGCGCTGTCGGATAAGTTTCCTCGGAAAGACGTTTGAGATTCGGTAAAACTTCACCGTATTTAGCTTGCCGCTGCGGGTTTGCATTAACCCATGCGGCAAATTTTGCTTCTTCGGCGCGCCGTTTACCAATCGCGTCGCCGCGCTTCAAAGCAATGGGACTGCCCTGGTAAACTTTTCTGTAATTGTCGAGATTAGCAATGTCGGATTGAAATTTTATACGTTTTTCATCGCTCGTTTCACCCGCTTTATGAAGGGCATCGCTCCGCGCTTGCAGATACGCGGCTTGAAAAGGGAAGTTGACGTTTTGCGCATATTCCATTGAATGGCTTTCGCGGTAGCGCGTCGTCGTGCCTGGATAGCCGAGGACAAATACAAAATCGTTTTCCTTCGCACCGCCGATGTTGATAGTTAAAAACTTTTTCGGTTTCATCGGAACGTTATTCGGCGAATATTCGGCGGAACTTCCGTCCGGCGCGGTATAAGCCCGCAGAAAAGTAAAATCTCCGGTGTGCCGCGTCCATTCAAAATTGTCCGGGTCGCCTCCGAAAATGCCAATGTTTCGCGGCGGAGCATAAACCACGCGCACATCCTTAATCTGCATCCTTTGGTCAAGATAGTGGAAAAAACCGCTGTTTAAGGATTGAATGCGAATCGTCGAACCTTTCGGGGCTTTGGCTTGTTCCTGCTGTTGAAGATCTTCGGTATTTTTCTTGATGGCTTGCGCGAGTGCGTCGCCGGTTAAGTTTTCCGTTCCCCGGTTGATTTTAGTCGTCACGTCTTCAACACGCTGCGTCATAAATATCGAGTAATTTTTGGCAGGTAATTCGTCGGCGCGAGAATTGGCTTTATAACCCATCTCAACAAAATCCTTTTGCGGCGTAGAAGCCGAAACAAGCGCGTCGAAACCGCAATGGTGATTGGTCAAAATCAAACCCTCCGGCGAGACAAATTCCGCTGTACAGCCGATGCTTAAACGAATTACGGCATCGGACACTCCGCCGCCGTTCGGATTATAAATATCGGAAGGCTTTATTCTCAAACCTCTTTTGACAAGCGGTAATCTGCTAATTTGGTCAGGCGTGTACATCCCTTCGTCAAATTTAGCGAATGCCGGCGAAACCGTTGATATTAAAACGGCAAACATCAAAACGAATGTTGATAAAATGTTTATTCTTGGACTCATAATTTTTCTTCTTTTCCTTTTGTTTCTAAATTCGCAACTTGCTTCGATACAATTCTACTTAAAATAGCTGAAAAAGTCTTTCACATCAGAATAACAAGAAAAAGCGAGCCATATTAACTCGCCTTTTCTTTTTTAAATTTAGATGTGCCGGATTACCTCGCGCTCAAGGTTCTAATTTCAGCCGGTCCGGGCGGCAAAAAACGACGCGGATTAATCGGTCGTTCGTTAAGCCGAAGTTCGTAGTGCAGATGTGGTCCGGTCGAACGTCCGGTTGAACCGACCAGACCGAGTGGTTGTCCGCGCTGAACTCTGTCACCGGCTTGAACTCCAATTCTGGAGAGATGACCGTAGCGCGTGGACAAACCGTTTCCGTGGTTTATTTCAACCATATTCCCGTAGCCGCCCTGCCAACTTGCTTCAACGACTACACCGGCGGCGGGAGCAGCAACTAAATCACCGGTGTCGCCGCCGATGTCCATTCCTGAATGAAATTCGGTAGCGCCGCCGCCGAACGGATTGCTTCGGTATCCGAATTCGTTATTGATTTTTCCAAGATG
>JALZOH010000521.1 GCA_030857305.1 Acidobacteriota bacterium | reverse complement strand
AGGCAGAGCCGCGCACTCGGCTTACCCGGATATGGGCGAATCGGCGATTGAAAAACTAATCGATATTTTAACCGACGTCAGAAAAATCGAATTTCCAAACGATGAATTTTTTGGCGAAACAACCAACAACATCGGTTTAATCGGCGGCGGTTTAAAAACAAATGTCATCGCGCCGAACGCCGAAGCCGGTTTGCATATTCGCCTGACGACAGATGAAAAAAAGATTTTAGAAATCCTGGAGAAAACTGTTGACGGGCGCGGGCGTATCGAAATTATGTCAATCGCAAAGCCCGTCAAATTGCTCGCGGTCGAAGGTTTCCGGCAAAAGGTCGTTCGCTTTACAACCGACATTCCGCATCTTTCAAATTGGGGAACGCCGCTTCTTCTGGGCGCAGGCTCGATTCTCGTCGCGCATACGAAAGATGAGTTTGTGTTGAAACGAGATTTGGAAGAAGCGGTTGAGCTTTATATGAATTTGGTGAAAAAACTTTTAGCCGTTGAAGTCAAAGCTTCCCGACGAGAAAATACTTCATTCTCAACTTGACAAGACTTCTCATTTTTGAGAAGACAGTAGTTGAAGAAAGCGATGCACGTAATCAGCAAAAAGGCGTTAAGAGAATTTTGGCAAGAACATATTGAAGCGGAAGAGCCGTTTCGACGCTGGTTTGAGATTGCGGATAGAGCGAAGTGGCATAACTTAGCCGAAGCCAAAGCGGACTGCCCAAGCGCCGAATCAGTTGGTAAATGCACAGTTTTCAACATCGGCGGGAATAAATATCGTTTGATAACAAAAATTGAATATATCAAACAACAAATTTATATAAAGTTCGTTTTGACTCACAAAGAATACGACACAGACGCTTGGAAAGAAGATTGTTAAACGGAGATGGGTATATGCAAACTGTAATTAATGATAAAAAATACGGCACGCTGTTGACAAAAGTTCTGCCGCGTCGGATTGAAACGGAAGAAGAAAACGATCGTTACCTGGCGATTGTCGAAAAGATGATTGATAAGGGCGCGGAAAAGTTTTCGCCGGAAGAAGATAAACTTTTTGATTTGCTGGCAATACTCATTGAAGAGTTTGAAAAAAAGGCGTATCCGATGCCGAGCGTTCCCGCTAATGAACGACTTAAATATATCTTGGAAGAGCGCGGAATGAAACAAAAAGACTTAGTTCCGTTATTCGGCTCGGAAGGTGTTGTCTCGGAAATTTTAAGCGGTAAACGCCTGATTACGCTTAAAACGGCGAAGAGATTGGCAGATTTCTTGCAACTTTCTTCTTATGAAATTCTTATCTAAGCAATCGGACAGAATTATTATAAAGAAGAATGAAACCACAGATTCACACAGATTGATTTTGCTTTATCTGTGTGAATCTGTGTCCATCTGTGGTTTCAAAATCTTATAAATTTAATTTGTCCGATTACTTAATCAAAATTTTAATATGAATCACACATCACCGATTCATCCGGGCAAGGTTTTACAGGATGAACTTGAGGAAATCGGAATTAGCCAGTCGCAGTTTGCGGCGCACATCGGAGTTCTGCCGAAAACAATCAATGAAATTTGTAACGGAAGGCGCGGAATCAGTACCGAAATGGCTTGGAAACTTTCAAAGGCAGTCGGCGCAAGTCCTCTTTTTTGGCTGAATCTGCAAAATAATTGAGAACTAAGCCAGATGATCCGTTATCGCCTATCGCAACCGCCAATGTCGGGTATCCTTATTACCACGCGCGGCAGAATGCTGATTTTTGCTAACAAATAGTACAATTTTTCAATTTCAAAGCACAGTTATTATTTGTGTTAGCTACCATTGATCCTTTATTTTTATTGTTCATCATTTGTTGTCGAAATGTTGCTAATGCGCGTGATGCGTCCGGCAAAAATTTCCGTCACCAGCAAATCGCCGCTCGGCGGATGTAGCGCTAGGCTTGTTGGCGTTGTCAAATTGTTGACAATAACCGTCGGCGTTCCTCCGGGTGAAGTAAAGCGTTGAATACGTCCCGAAGCGGGAACCGTCGGATTACTCTGAAATTCCAGTGTGTAGAACAAATGACAAAAGCCGTTTGCGACGGGTAAAACATCAATCGCCATCCTCAAACCGCCGATAAGCTGCGATTCCGCGCCGCTTTCCAAATCAATCTGCCGGACATCGGCAACTCCAGCCGGAAACGGAAAGCCGGTCAAAAACGAAATGAGCAAACTATTGCCGAAAAGTCGCAAACTGTCCGGCAC
>JALZOH010000520.1 GCA_030857305.1 Acidobacteriota bacterium | reverse complement strand
GGCGAAAAGTTCATCGCGCGTCGGGTCAAAAGTTACGCCCAAAACTATTTCGCCTTTGTGTTCAAGCGCAATTGTCACGCAGAAACACGGATAACCGTGCGCATAATTCGTCGTCCCGTCAAGCGGGTCGATTATCCATTTCCAAACACTCTCACCATCGATTAAGACAGCGTTTGATTCGCCTGATTCTTCAGCCAGAATCGAATGTTTCGGGTAATATGAACGAATCTTTTCGATAATTAATTTTTCCGAAGCAAAATCAGCTTCTGTAACAAGATTAATATTTCCCTTTTTAGAAATTTGGATTTTACGCCCGAACTTTTCGAGCAAAATTTGTCCGGCTTCACGCGCCGTTTCGATTGCAAAATTTAACATTCGTTATTTTCAAATTTTTACCGAAAGAAAATGTCAACGTAATCAAGAACGTCGTCGCAGGGATTGCTCATATCCTTTAAACGCCAATACCGACGATTTTTTGTAATCGCAAAAGTCACTTCGCCTTCGCGCGGGCAAGGCTTGCCCTCGTTGAGGTGGCTGACTTTCGTCACAATTTTTCCGTTGAACTTAAATTCTTTCTCATCAATCTGCGTAACCACGCCGTCAATCGTTAAATAATCGTCGCGATCGCGCCCTTTCTGCTCGCCTTTTAAATATAAAACGCCTTTTTTATCCGTTACGGTTGCCGTTCCGAAATAATCCCAGCTTATCCACTGGAGAGAAAATCTATGTTTTCCGAGCAGCATTTTCTTTGCGCTCTGGTTGTTAATGATCGTTTTGTCTTGAGCAAAAACAGAAATGCTTTGAAAAGCTAAAATTAGCAAACCCGCGAAAATTAAATTTTTTAACATAATTTCTATTGACTATTTAAGGAATTTTTCGCTCAACTCAAAAAACTCCTGAATTTGCGATTCCCAATACTTCCAATCGTGTTTGCCGGGTAATTGCCGAAATTCGTGTCTGACTTTTTTTTCTAAAAGCAAACCGGCAAAATCGCGATTGCTGCTGATTAAAGAATCTTCCGTGCCGCAATCAAGGTAAAGGAACGGCAAGCGGCTGACTTTTTCAGAAGGTATTTCCTTTACTAATTTGAAAATATCGTTTTCCTGGCGAGTTTTGCTCTCTGCTGCGCCATAGACACTTGTAATTGAATCGGTCAAAGTCTTCCAGCCGTTTCCGAGAGATTTTTCCGTCCAAGAAGCCGCGCCGAGCGCGCCGCTAAATGAGCCAACGAGCGCGAAACTTTCGGGATTTTTCAGCCCGAATTTGATTGAGCCGTAACCGCCCATCGAAAGCCCCGCGACGGCGCGATGTTTTCTAACGGGAAGCGTGCGAAATTTCTTGTCAATTTCGGGAATCAGTTCCTGCGTGATGTATGTTTCATAGCGGTTATTCGGAACGCTTGCGCTGTCGGTGTACCAACCGTTATTGCCTTCGGGCATCACGACAATAAAATTATATGGCGCGAGGTATTCGGCGATTTTTGTTTTGTCGCCCCAATTATCGAAATGTCCGGTTAAACCGTGAAGCAAATAAATTACCGGGTAAGCAGTTTTTTCGCGCGAGTTTTTATAGCTGACCGGTACAACCACGCGATACGGCATTTCGCGCGCCATCAATTTGCTGTTTAATTTATAATTTTCAACCGTTGCCGGAAGAACAACTTTCGCCTTGACTGCATTTTGTGCCTGAACGTAAAAAGGTAAAACAAACGCGCAAAAAGCATACAAAGCTATGGCAAATTTTATTTTAAGTATTTGAGTTTTCATTTCCTTTTCTTTACTACCTGACAAATCTCGAAAACCAGCCGCTCTTGTCATCTTCTTTAACGGCAATTTGAGCGAGTTCGCCCGCGTCAAGCCAAGCTCCCGTACAATTGCTGCAGACATCAATCTTAATATTTTCATAATCTGTTTCAATTAGCTTGCCGTCACATTTCGGACAATCCGTGTTGCTTGCCGAAACACTTTCCGCGCTGAGTTTTGCCTTCATTTTTTGGATAAGTTCTTGCTCTTTGCGGCGAAAATATTCGTTTTCCAGTGCGCGCCCGCGTTCATCTAATTCTATTGACATAAAAAGTCGTCTCCTTAAAAATTTTATTTTTATGAAAATAGCAAACAAATGTGTTTCTTCCAAACGGTAAAATTTAGTTTAAAAAAAGCATTTCTCCGTGTTATGTGAAACTATTCGTTTTTCTAATACGTATTTTGCATCAAATAAAAACTCTTCCAAAAACAAATCT